>CALPVM020000014.1 GCA_943327015.2 Akkermansia muciniphila | reverse complement strand
CCCTTGCACCACTGTGTACGACCCAGCCAAGTTACCAGCATCAAAAGAACCGTATTACCTGATGGTGCGCGGCCTGCAACTCGCCAACCTAGCCGCGCCCGCGGGTGGTCGCTGGGAGCCAATAGCACAAGCGCAGTGGGCGATTGATAAAACCGGCACCCTGCCGCGCATGCTGCGTTTAGCCAAGGGCATTGAACCGCTGGATGATGTACGGATTGTGCGGTTTGTGCCAAATTAGTCAGAGATTGAACACCAGCAAGCCTCCCCTAACCAACCACTTATTTACCCCTTCTTTCCACCTTTGTCACGCTTCAACCCAGACCCTGCTTCCCATCTCTTATCCTGCAAAGCCATTTCAAGTTTTTGACACAATGTGCGTAGTATTTTGATACGGGCAAAATTTTTGTCATTGGCTTCTACCAACGTCCAAGGCGCCTCGCCCGTGCTGGTACGCTCCACCATATCGCAAATGGCTTGCTGGTATTTATCCCACTTGTCGCGGTTGCGCCAGTCTTCTTGGGTAATTTTGAAGCGTTTAAACTCCACTTGTTCGCGCTCTTTGAATCGGCGCAGTTGTTCATCCTGGCTAATTTGGAGCCAAAATTTCACCACAATTACACCGGCATCAATAATCTCGTGCTCAAAGTCGTTGATTTCGCTGTAGGCTCGAAGCCAGTCGGACTCCGAGCAAAAGCCCTCCACCCGCTCCACCAACACCCGCCCATACCACGTCCGGTCAAAAATAGCCACTCTGCCATTGCGCGGCAACTGACGCCAAAATCGCCATAAATGCGGCTGACTGCGCTCATCCTCCGAAGGGGCTGCAACCGGTGTAATTTGGTATTGGCGTGCATCCAGTGCAGCAGCAATACGGCGAATCGCACCGCCCTTGCCAGCCGCGTCGGCACCCTCAAAGGCGCACACCAAGGAACGATTTTTAAAGCGCGGGTCGCGCACCAACTCCGACAAACGCCCCTGCCACTTTGCCAATTCGTCTTTATACACATCATCCGGCAAGGCTTGCTGCATATTTAATGCAGACAAAACATTACGGCCATCAATATCTACCCGCACCATAGGGGCAACTACCGGACGCGGGCTTTGGGTTTCAAGCAAGCTTTTTTGCATTGCAGCCAACAGCACTTGGCCTATGGACATGGCACGATAGCGGTCATCACTTCCCTCCACCACCACCCACGGAGCAGCAGCCGTATTGGTAAGCCGAAGCATATGCCCCGCCACCTCATGCAATTGGTCGTAGGTTTTAAGGCGCTGCCAACTCCATGGCGTCACACGCCACGCTGTACGGGGGTCGGCAGACAAAGCTTTCAGCCGCTTTTTTTGACCGTCTTTGGTCAGGTGGATCCAGAACTTCAGCACCAAAGCACCTTCGTTCACCAACATTTCCTCAAAACGATTAATCTGCTCGGCACGGGCATCCAATTCTTTCTCAGAAATCTGGCTCTCCACCCGCTCACGAATCGGCTCTGAGTACCACGAACCGGCAAAAAAACCAATGCGCCCCTTGGGGGGCAATGCCCGCCAAAAACGCCACATCGGCGGGCGTTCGCGCTCCTCTTCGCTCGGCTCAGAAAACGCCACGGTAGAAATAAAGCGTGGATCCATCCACTCGTTCAGCAAGTTAATGGTCTCGCCTTTACCCGCACCATCCTGCCCGCTGATTAAAACCACCACGGGCGTCTTGCGTTTTTCAAACAAGCCCACTTGCGCTTGCAACAAAGCAGCACGCAACGCCGGCACCGCTGCGCGATAAGCCGTCTTGCTGAGCTTGTGACCAATTTCTGCAGACTCAAACATAGTTGTCCCCTTTTATGCGCTTGTAACTATCGGCTTTACCCGCCCACCAAAAATAGCGGTACCCACACGCACCATGGTACTGCCAGCGCGAATAGCCGCTTCCATATCTGCCGTCATGCCCATCGACAGCGTGTCCAGCGCCAGCCCCTGCGCATTCAATACGTCAAACAACTCTTTGGCTTGCCTATGCACCTTTAAAGCAGCGTCATCATCTGCAGCTGGTTCTGGAATGGACATCAAACCACGCAAGCGCAGATGTGGCAACTTGACCACAGCCTGCGCCAGCGCCAGCGCCTCCTGGGGCACTACTCCGGCCTTATTGGCACCGCCATCCACATTCACCTGAATACAAATGTTGAGTGGTTGCAGATGCGCTGGACGCTGCTCGCTCAGGCGCTGGGCAATTTTGAGCCGATCAACCGAATGCACCCAATCAAAATTTTCTGCCACCTGCTTGGTTTTGTTGCTCTGTATCGGCCCGATACAGTGCCACTGCAGCGGCAAATGGCGTAGCGCTTGTATTTTCTGCACACCTTCCTGAATATAGTTTTCACCAAACGCAGTTTGACCGGCAACATACGCCTGTTGCACCGCATCTGCAGCAAAGGTTTTTGATACCGCCAGCAGAATGACTTCCTGTGGTTTTCGGTGCTCTTGGGTGCAGACCGTTGTAATTCGATCGCGCACATGGTTCAGATTTTCAGCAATAGTCGTCATAATCTGGTAAGCGTAACAAATTAAAATTCAACTTGCACGAGGAACACTGTGGACATCACCCAATTACTTGCTTTTAGCGTTAAAAATAAAGCATCCGACTTGCATTTGTCTGCCGGACTCCCCCCGCTGATTCGTGTTCATGGTGATGTTCGCCGCATCAACGTTGAGCCGTTAGACCACAAAGGTGTGCACAGCATGGTGTACGACATCATGAACGACGGTCAGCGTAAACTCTACGAAGAGTTTTTGGAGATCGACTTTTCGTTTGAAATCGAAGGCCTGGCGCGTTTTCGCGTCAATGCGTTCAACCACCACCGTGGTGCGGGCGCAGTGTTCCGTACCATTCCCAGCAAAATTCTGACGCTAGAGCAGTTAAACGCCCCTAAAATTTTGGCCGATCTGGCACTCAAACCCCGTGGACTGGTGCTCGTTACCGGCCCCACAGGCTCGGGCAAATCAACCACACTGGCGGCAATGATTAACTACCTGAACGAAAACGAGTTCGGACATATTCTGACCGTAGAAGACCCGATTGAGTTCGTGCACGAGTCCAAAAAATGCCTCATTAACCAGCGCGAAGTAGGTCCTCATACCTTGAGCTTTAATGCTGCGCTCAAGTCAGCGCTGCGTGAAGACCCGGACGCGATTCTTGTCGGCGAAATGCGCGATCTGGAGACCATTCGCCTAGCCATGTCGGCCGCCGAGACCGGTCACTTGGTGTTTGGCACTCTGCACACCTCTAGCGCGGCCAAAACGGTGGACCGTATTATTGACGTATTCCCGGCCGATGAAAAAGAAATGGTGCGCGCCATGTTGTCCGAGTCACTGCAAGCGGTTGTTTCACAGACCTTGTGCAAAACCAAAGACGGGCAAGGCCGGGTAGCAGCGCATGAAATCATGCTGGGCACCAGTGCTATTCGTAACCTGATTCGCGAGGCCAAAGTGGCGCAGATGTACTCCAGCATACAAACGGGTAACAGTGTAGGTATGCAAACCCTGGATCAAAACCTGACAGACTTGCTCCGCCGCAACATCATTACAGCGGCCGAGGCAAGGTCCAAGGCCAAAATTCCAGAAAACTTTCCTGGTTAACACCAGCCCCAACCAATGCGGAGTTAAACCACTATGGAACGCGATCAGGCCTCGAAATTTATCAACGACTTGCTCAAGCTGATGCTCAGCCGCAACGGCAGTGATTTGTTCATCACCAGCGACTTTCCACCCGCCATGAAAGTAGACGGCAAAGTCACCAAGGTATCGCCCCAACCACTCACGGGCTTACACACCTCGGCCTTAGCGCGTTCCATCATGAGCGACAAACAGGTTGCCGATTTTGAGCGCACCAAGGAAAGCAATTTCGCCATTTCGCCCCCGGGTATAGGGCGCTTTCGGGTCAATGCATTTATCCAGCAAGGCAAAGTTGGCATGGTACTGCGCGTAATTCCAAGCACACTACCCACCATCGATGGACTGGGTGTACCGCAGGTACTCAAAGATATCGTACTGTCCAAGCGCGGCCTGTGCATTATGGTAGGGGCGACAGGCTCAGGCAAATCCACCACTTTGGCAGCCATGGTCGACTGGCGTAACGACAACAGCTACGGGCACATCATTACCATTGAAGACCCGATTGAATTTATTCATCCGCACAAAAACTGCGTAGTTACGCAACGCGAAGTCGGCCTGGACACCGACAGCTGGGAAGCCGCCCTCAAAAACACGCTGCGCCAAGCACCCGATGTCATTTTAATGGGCGAAATTCGCGACCGCGAAACCATGGAACATGCCGTTGCCTTTGCCGAAACCGGGCATTTGTGCCTGGCCACCCTGCATGCCAATAGCTCCAATCAGGCGTTAGACCGGATTATTAACTTCTTTCCCGAAGAGCGCCGCAGCCAATTGCTGATGGACTTGTCGCTCAACCTCAAAGCGCTGATATCGCAACGCCTTATTCCAAAACAGGACAGCAAAGGGCGTGTAGCTGCAGTAGAAATTTTGCTCAACTCCCCTCTCATTTCTGATTTAATTTTTAAGGGTGAGGTTACGGAAGTTAAGGAGATCATGAAAAAGAGCCGCAACATCGGTATGCAAACCTTTGACCAAGCGCTCTTTGACCTGTATGAGGTGCAAGCCATCACTTTTGAAGACGCGCTGCGCAACGCCGATTCACTCAACGACCTGCGCCTGCAAATCAAACTGAACAGTAAGCGCGGAAAATCGCACGATCTCAGCTCCGGCACCGAGAACATGAAGCTCATGTAAACCGCCTATGCATTTTTCGACCCGGATATTCTGGTTTCTAACAATTATCGGCCTATGGTTTCATGGTGCTGCCGCGTCGGCCGATCAGCCCCGGTTTCAAAACAACAACTTCAAAAAAGAAAACAAAAGTATTGCCACCCTGTGGCATCACATTCCGTTTTATGCTGGAGCCGATCTGGGGCAATACCAAGCCACCATGGCGCAAAATCGCAGCCAGGTTCGTAAAGAGTTGTTATCAGAACTGACCGGGAGCCTGAGCACTCTGGCCGATAAGGGTGCGCCGGCAGAAGCCATGCTGGAACCCTTGGCCAACATCATCCTGCAATTTGACCAGATGCACGATCTGCACAAAGCCAGAGATGTTGTAAACATCAATTTGACATTAGAAAGCCAATTCAAGGCAGCATTGGACCAGGAGTTCATGCGTAACGACGTACGCGATGCGGCACGCAAACTGCAAATTTCACGCGGAACAGAACCAGAACTATTGCAGTATTACTTGCGCGGCATTGGCTCCACCAACCCCAGTGGAAGCACCAAATCACCCAAATCAATCCGGATTCAATACGCACTTGAAATTTTTAACGAGATCGATTACACCGCATTTGGCACATTTACCCATTTAGGCAACAACCAGTTTCAGGTAACACTGCAATTGCAAGGGCATAAAAACGGCGTGACGCGCCACTTCATGGCCTTGGGTTCGCTGACCAACGCCATCCACACGCTGGCTTCCCAGGTGTTTGATTTTTTTCAGAAAAATGAATACCCCGACTGGACAACCCCGCCCGAAAAACTGGCATGGCTGCCGATGCCGGCCAACCCGCAACGCAGCAACCCTGCCAACCATACTACCGGATATACTTTTGAAGAAGCACTCAATTATTGCAACGAGCGCGGTTACCGGCTCCCCTATGCGCGCGAAATGTTATCGGCTGAAGCCGGCGGCGCCTATAAAATCGGGGGCATAACCAACCTGCGCCATGGCTTGCACTATGCCGTACTGGACAAACGCCGACTCAATGGCCACTATGCCTTGCATATGGGTGAAGAACATCGGTCAGGTGGTGCCATCCAACCGTTGAGCAGCAGCGGCGAAAAAGGAGCCTTCTGGTGCGTTAAAGGCGCAGCCTCCTCCTTGGTGGTGCTGCACGAACTACTCTGGAAGCTACACCGCAAACACGCCGTGGGCAATGGCTCCAACAAGCCTATTTACGCCGCTGTGACCACCCTACGCTTTGAACTGGGTGATAGCGACACCGAGATTGTTTACTACCACAACACCCAAACCGACAACGTGTTTGATAAAGTCAAACGCTATGAGGGTATCGACGAGGCGCTAGAAGTGCTTAAAAACAATGGCATTGCGCTCGACATTCCCGGCTATGCACGACCAGGCCCCTGATGCAAAATATCCATCCTAAAACTTACGAATCCACACCACCCCGCAAAGTTGCTTTTATCGGCTTAGGCGTTATGGGCTACCCTATGGCCGGGCATTTGGCGCGTGCCGGACATTCGGTCACGGTGTACAACCGCACCGCAACCAAGGCACGCGCCTGGCTGACAGAATTTGCCAGCCCTGAACGCTCCGACCTGGCTTGTGCAAGTACACCCAGGCTTGCAGCTCAGAATGCAGATGTTGTATTTTGCTGCGTTGGCAACGATGACGATGTACGCAGCGTAACCCTAGGCACTGATGGCGCTTTTGCCGGTATGCAGCCCAACGCTATTCTGGTAGACCACAGCACAGCCTCAGCACAGCTAGCCAGAGAACTAGATGCCGTAGCACAAGCTAGCGGAACACACTTTGTGGACGCCCCGGTATCTGGTGGACAAGCCGGAGCACAAAATGGCTTGCTGACCCTGATGTGCGGTGGCGACGCGCCAACCTTTGAGCGTATGCAACCCGTGACCATGGCCTATGCCAGAGCTTGCACTTTGTTGGGCCCGAGTGGTTCGGGACAATTGGCAAAAATGGTAAACCAGATCAGCATAGCAGGCTTGCTGCAGGGTTTGAGCGAAGCAATTGCTTTTGGACAAAACGCCGGGCTTGACATGCCGCAGGTGTTGGATGTCATTGGCAAAGGCGCGGCACAAAGTTGGCAACTTGATAACCGTGGCAAAACCATGGTGGCCGACGCTTTTGACTTTGGCTTTGCCGTAGACTGGATGCGTAAAGACCTAGGGCTGGTTCTAGACGAAGCCAAACGCAATGGCTCGCGCTTACCCATAACAGCCTTGGTAGACCAATTTTATGCGGATATTCAGCGCATTGGTGGTCAGCGCTGGGACACCTCCAGCCTGATCAAACGCTTGCGCTAGTATTCTGATTTAGCTTTGTTGGCTTTGTCTACAGGCTCTTTAGGAGCCGGCGGCACCAATCGGGCAAGTTCGTCTTCGGAAATGATTTCGAGCAAACGCACCACTTTTTGAACACCAGGCACCGCACTGACAACTTCAGTCGCGCGCTTGGCTTCGCGCTGGGTAACGCGCCCCATCATGTAGGTGGTACCACGCTCGGTGATAATTTTAAACGCATTGGCAAACAGGTCTTTGCTATCAACCAAAGCCGCCTTAACGCGTCCGGTTACCAGGGCATCAGACGAACGCTGCCCCAAGGTTGAATTACCTAAGACAGCAAGATCATTTTCGATTCTGCTTACATTATCTACCCGCGAAACTACCTGCTCGACCAGCTGTTTGTCTTGCGCTGTGGGTACCTCACCAGTTAGCAATAACAAACGGTTGTAGCTCACTACGTTGATATGCACCCGATCGCCCAGGTTTTCGCGAATGCGCGATTTGGCACGCAACTCAATACCCTCGTCTTCCAGAACAGTGCCAGAAGTTCGGCGGTCGGTAGCTACCATGCCACCCATGACGGCACCGCCCATGACCAATGGAAAACACGCTGTCAGACTCACCACGCTGCCAGCAAGCAATGCACAGGCTAACACACGTTGTACAAAAATTTTATTCATCATGTTCAAACGTCTTGTTCGCCCAACAGACGGGCATCTACCGCATCACAAATGCAATGCAAAGCCAGAATGTGCACTTCTTGTACCCGCGCGGTACGCTCATGCGGCACACAAATATGGACATCGGTTTCGCGAAGTGCCTGGTTCATTTTGCCACCACCACGACCACTTAACCCCACCACCACCATATCGCGGGAATGTGCGGCCTCTATGGCAGCCAACACATTGGCGGAGTTTCCGCTGGTAGAAATAGCTAGCAATACATCTCCAGGCATGCCCAAAGCACGCACTTGGCGTGAAAAAATGTCGTTATAACTATAGTCGTTGGCGATTGCGGTAATTATGGAAGTATCGGTAGTCAGTGCAATTGCACCCAGCTCAGGCCGCTCACGCTCAAAGCGCCCGACGAACTCGGCTGCAAAATGCTGTGCGTCAGCTGCGGAACCGCCATTTCCACAGGCAAGCACCTTGCCTCCGCCTGTAACACAGGCCAAAATAGCCTGCACTGCAGAGGCAATGGTTTTACTCAAAACAGGTGCCGACTGGTATTTAAGATCCGCACTGTCAATAAAATGTTGTTGAATTCTTTGTTCTAGCATGGTTGCAATCATACCTTGGCCTTGCAAATTCGGGCAAATGTTGCATCAAGTCCCTTGCGATTTTTCAGGTTTTTTTGCATCATGACGCATCAAAAGCCGCCTTTATCCACTCCATATCCACCCCATTCAATACCATTACATCAAAACGGCATGGCGGCTCGACACGCAAACGGCTTAAATAATGCCGTGCGGCAAAGACTATTCGGCGTTGCTTAACAAAACCCACACTGGCAGCGGCCCCACCATGATTTTGGGTAGCACGCTTGCGCACCTCTACAAAAACATGGGTGCCATCAGGCTCGCGCATAATCAGGTCAATTTCACCGCCCCCGCGCCCGGGCGACCGAAAATTTCGGTCAAGCAAATGCAAGCCCTGCGCGGTAAGATACTGGAGTGCGGCAAGTTCGGCTGCATCGCCCGCCTGTTTGGTGCTGCGTTTAGAAGGTTGTGATGAAAAGGTACCCATGTGACTGCGTCTTTTAGCTCTGCCCTGTTGGCTGCCAAGGAGGCCGCCGCCGATCAATCTTACCCGCAAAATACGCTGTATGTAGTGGCTACCCCCATCGGTAATCTGGCAGATATTACGCTGCGCGCTCTGCATGTGCTGCAACTTGCAGATACGGTAGCCTGTGAAGACACCCGCCACACCCAAGCCCTGCTACGTGCCTATGGCATTGACAAACCCAGCAGCCAATTGCTAGCGTTGCACCAGCATAACGAAGAAGAAGCATCTTTGACCGTACTGGAGCGGCTGCAATCGGGTCAGCGCGTAGCTTATGTGAGCGACGCGGGCACCCCGGGCATCAGCGACCCCGGCGCACGCTTGGTTGCACGCATTCAAAATGCTGGTCTGCGCACCCTACCACTGCCCGGCGCCAGCAGTATTACCACACTATTGAGTGCTGCAGGCGTGCAAGACAACCCCAGCCAAGCCGGCTTTGTGTTTAAAGGCTTCCTGCCGCATAAAGCCAGCGAGCGTGCCCAGGCTGTTCAACAATTGGCACAATGCAGCCAAGCTGTCGTGCTACTAGAAGCACCGCACCGCATAGAAGCATTGGCTGGCGCACTTGCACCCTTGGGCGAACGCCGGCTCACCGTGGGGCGCGAGCTGACCAAACAATTTGAATCCATTACCACGCTCAGCGCCGACCATTTTGCCCGCTGGCTGACAGAGAGCCCGCACCACTGCAAAGGCGAGTTCACCCTTGTGTTGCATCCTGCCACAAGCAGCACAGAGGCACCGCAAGGTCTGCGCGTGCTGCAGTTACTGCTGGAACATCTGCCGGTTAAAACTGCGGTCAAACTGGCAGCAGATATTACGGGCGAGTCGCGCAACGCTTTATATACGCAAGCCCTGCAACTTAAAAATACCGACCCAGATTAACGCGCCAGATAGCCACCATCCACCGGATAGTAGGCCCCAGTCACAAACGATGCGCGCTCTGACGACAGCCACGCCACTAACTCGGCTACTTCTTCGGGTTTGCCGATACGACCCATAGGATGCGCAGCCAACACAGCGCCAAAGGTTTCGATGTTGTGCTCAATGTGACTGATCATGGGCGTATGAATAAACGCAGGGCCGACCGAGTTAACCCGAATGCCTTGGGCGCCATACTCCAAAGCAGCCACTTTGGTTAGCCCCACCACGCCATGCTTGGAAGCAGTGTACGCCGGCGACATAGCAAAACCAACCGCCCCCAGAATGGAAGATATGTTCACAATAGACCCGCCCCCGGTTGCCAACATGGCCTTAATTTGCTGCTGCATGCCGTAAAAAACAGCGGTCAGGTTGGTTTGAATCACGGTCTGCCAAGACTCTGGCAAATAGTCGGCCGTACGCGCCGATGTACCTGCTATACCGGCATTATTGCAAGCCACATCCAGCCGGCCATAGTGCTTAATCGCTTGTTCCACCAGATTTTCTGCATCACGGATTTTGGTGACATCGGCATGGACAAAAATCGCGTCTCCGCCGCCGGCTTTCACTTCTTCTACCGTGCGCATGCCATCTGCGTCGTGCAGGTCTGAAACCACCACCTTGGCGCCTTCGCGCGCATAAATCTTTGCCAATGCACGTCCAATACCCGAACCTGCGCCAGTGACCAAAGCAACTTTATTTTGCAACATCTGTAATCCTTCCTAAACTCGGGTACACAGCCCGCTTCAGAAGAATAGTCAGATTGCTGTGAATGCATGTTGTGCAAACGCACAGCAATACACGCAAACGCCGGAGGTTAATCGCCAGATGCCAAGTTCTGCAATGGTCCTAAGGGATTACTGGACTCTTCTGTCTGGTCAACCACCGCCTGCCCACTCCAACTGCGGTACACCGCGACATCATTTACAAACAATACCACCGCATGAAACCGCCAGCCAGTGGTGTGCGTGCGCCGATAAAAGTTCAACAAGTCTGCAAAAACATTTCCTAGTCGTTTTTTATTGATTCTGGATACGGAGAGCTCTACACCCCGGCAGGCATCACGCGACTCCAGACACTGCAAGATTCCGGGATCAAGATCTTCGCGCTTGATTATGGTAGAGGGCAAAAAACGCCGCACCACGTCGGCGTGGGTTAGCTGGACTGCATTGGGATAATCTTTAAAGTTCAGACCATTTTGCTCAATGCTGAGGCGGTTGCTCTGCATAGGAACAATAGCTTCAATCGCAGCACGGGCATCTTCAAAACTTTTGAAACTGGTGGAGTCAATATTTTTTTTGGGCAATAGGGAGCCGCAGCCACCCAAACACATTGACAGGAAAACCATGCAAAAAGATATTTTCCACATGACAGGTCTCCTTTTAGTCTGCAGCACATAACGCTCGTGCTGCAGAGAGATAATAACCTCCCTTTGATGCTATCGCAGGGAAGTTAGCACACCTTTTTTACTTGGGACCACCCAGCTTTTCTACTAACTCAGGCGACAGTGCATTGGCTTTGACAATGCCTGAATACAAGGCTGCCGATGGACGTGGAATACGCTTGAAGTCGTTTTCATAATCCAGACGCACCAGACCAAAGCGGGCATTAAAGCCTTCGGCCCATTCAAAATTGTCAAACAAGGTCCAATGCAGATAACCACGTACGTCTACACCGGACTCATTCATGGCAAGCCATACTTCACGCAGGTGCGACACAATAAAGCGCTGGCGCAATTCATCGTTTTCAGCGCGGTCAGCGGTTCCGTTTTCAAGAATGTAAATTGGCTTTTTATAACGCTTATGGGCTTCAGTCAAAATCAGTTTAAAACCATGGGGGTACATAGCCCAGCCCAGGTCGTTGTATGGCTCGTCTTTGGCATCAGGGTCATGGAGTAGCACCTTGGGCTTGGTGGGATTAAAAATATCGGTCTTAACGTAAAAACGACCATAGTAGTTAATACCAACGTAATCTTCGGTGCCCTTTAATCCATCAATCGGTTTATTGACTTTGGTGTTAGTGAGTTTAAGAACGCCCGATTCGATAGCATCATTAAAGTCCCAGTTCCAAGCTTGGTCAATCGCTTGGGCAGTTAAACGATCGAGAGGCGCCCAGTTACGCAGCGGCTCAAATGAACGGGTGTGCTTTGCAATGCCTACATTGACTTTGGCTTTTTTAGCTGCCGCCGCTTTGTGCAAGGTGTTGTAGCCAATGACGTGGGCATTAAGTAAAGACTCAATAACGTCAGCGGCATAAGAAACATCAGGACGACGCTCTAAGGGAGGAAATACACCTTCGATATAACCGTTGTACACATAGGTCATAGGCTCGTTAAGGGTACACCACTGCTCAATGTCAGGCACAAAGTTGTCTGCCACGGCAGACACAAAACGCTGCCAATGCACCATGGCATCTTTGCGTTCCCAACCCTTTTTACCATCGGCGTCAGGCTTAAAAAACCACTCAGGCGTAGCAAAGTGGAACAAAGTACCGAATGGGGTAATTCCGTTCTTTTTCATTTCTGCCAGCATGTTTTTATAAAAAGCGATGCCAGCTGGATCGGGTTCTGTCATGTCTTCACGAGGAAACAGGCGAGCCCAGTCAATGGAGGTACGAAACGCGTTGTGTCCCATTTCTTTGGCCATAGCCATGTCTTGCGGGTACAGCCTGTCAAAACCAGTTTTCTCCAAGCGCACTTTGTCAGAATAGCTGCCCAGATCGTTAATGTGACCAGGTTTGGCCGCACCTAGCGTGGCACCCGTTTCAAAGCGTTTGTTTTTAAAAGCGTCCAGCTCAAACGCGGTCCAGTCAGTGGGTTGCTGCGTTTCAGCATGTTGCGCAGCAATGGCTGCACCCCAGTAAAAGTCTTTAGGGAAAGCCATTACTTCGGTTGTTTTTCCCGGAGTGGCGTACAGACTTTTTCGGCTGGCGCCAACCTGTGTTGCTGCGACAGCAATTGCCGCAATGATTGCCAGAATAATCCAATATTTACGTGCCATGTACTGATGTCTCCATTACTTGTTATAAAAGGGATATTGTGACAAAAAAATTAACCTTAATCCACATCAATTTTGATTGCATGCGCTTTTTAAAAGTTTGATGTAAGGGGTTGATGTTTGTTAAAGCAACTAACTACACCAACGCTTACCCTGCACAAGTCTGCTGTTGTAGACGGATTTTTGAAACTGCAGGAGGAATCATGAAAACAGATAGAGAGTTGAAGAATGATGTACTGGCAGAACTACTGTGGGATCCGCTGGTACCGGAAACGCGCATTGGTGTTTCTGTTAACCACGGAGTTGTCACCCTCACCGGACACGTCGACAGTTATGCCGAAAAAGTATCCGCCCGTCGTGCAGCGCAGCGGGTCAGTGGCGCCAAAGCTATTGCGGTGGAGTTGGATGTTGTGCCTGCCGGCGAACACAAGCGTAGCGATACTGAAATCGCCGTTGCAGCCGAGCAGGCCTTGAACTGGAACACATCCATTCCGCAAGGCAAGGTCAAAATCATGGTTGAAAAAGGCTGGGTCACGCTAAATGGAGAATTAGATTGGAATTTTCAGCGCCGTGCAGTGGAGCGCTCAATTCGCCCGCTTAAAGGTGTAGTTGGCATTATTGACAATATCTTACTCAAATCATCACCCCTGCCCAGTGATCTGAGCCAGCGCATTCAAGAAGCTTTGACGCGTCAAGCTGTGCGCGAGGCCAAGCACATGAATATATCGGTTTTAGATAGCGTGGTCACGATCAGTGGGCATGTTCACTCATGGGCCGAGAGTATTGCCGCAGAAGGTGCCGCATGGTCTGCACCGGGGGTTAGTCGGGTCAATAACCAGTTAACAGTAGCGGCTTAGTTTAAAGAGGGGGTGGCTTGATTTGGCTTTAGCGAACAAAGCACCCCTTCTTTTTAACCCTAGATCAAAAGGTCAAACCTCGTCGTGCATACCTGCCAGATTGATGAGCGCAGATAAAACTTCGGGCTTAAAGCCAACGCGGTCTTTACGCTCACTGAACCCACCACTCAAAATAAGCGTTTGGAGATATTCGACACAATCTTTATGACCCCAAAATTTATCTATGGTCATGGCAATGCGAATATGGTGCTCAGCTATTACCGCCATCTCTTGATCAATGCGGGCTTGGATCGGTCGCTCATGGAAAGCCATCGGACGCGTAGGCAAGTCGTCTTCCTCCCAACTTAAGGTAGGAAATCCCGTCTCTTGAAATTTGGAATTTTTAGGATCTTGCACCAACACACTCCACCTGAATATTTGTCACCCACATAATTGTATTTTAATTGACTTCCGATGGTAACGCCGAAATCACATCCGATAAGAATTGGCATTCGTTGAATTGGTTACGCTTGAAAGTCCACCCCAATCTTACAACAACCGCTTTACGAGATGGGATCATAGCAACGATCTGCCCCCAGTGGCCTTGCATAGCCAACGTATCGGCAGGTATATTTGCGAATGCCTTGCACTCGCCAGACTGTGGATCCCCCACCAACCAGCTTTGTGCACCATAGCCGGTACCTTCGCCATCAGGCGTTGCACGAGTACCGGCCAGTTGTAGCCACCCTTTGGGGATAACCTGCTGCCCGTTCCACTGGCCGTCTTGCAACATGAGTTGTCCTAAACGCGCCCAATCGCCGACACTAGCCCATACATACGATGAACCCACCCAATTACCTTGGGCATCTGTTTCCATCACCGCAGAGCGGGCACCTATAGGTTCAAACAGGGCTTGGCGCGGGTAGGCCCAATAAGCGGCATCATTTTCCAGCCGACCCCGAGCCACGGCTGACAAGATATTGCTGGTTGCACTCAGGTAGCGCCACCGCTTTCCGGTCGGGACCTCGGATGGGTGATCAGCCGCCCAACTTGCGACATCTGGAGCACCCCAAAGCATTTGCGGCACCGAGCCCCAAGGCTGATAATCTTCAGTACTGGCCAGTCCGTCACGCATAAACATCAAATCTGCAACCGATATGTGTTGGCGTTCATCGCCACGCCAATTTTGAACCCATGACGGAGCACGACCCGGCAAAAACGCATCTACAACGGGCTTATCCAGCGGCAATCCAGTTTGATGTGCCAATTTGTAGGTAAGCATTCCTGTTATTGTTTTCGCCATTGACCAACCATGCAATGCCGTACCGGCAGCGAATCCTGGAGCGTCCTTGTACACCAACAGACGACCTTGGTGCACAATGGCAACGCCACGAGCATTGGCGGCATAAGGGTTACCTGCGCCCTCAAAGGCGTGTTCCGTGACCTGCATTAATTTGTCCGCGTTGACACCTTTTGACCATTTTGGTATGGGCAGCACCGCTTCTCCTTGCGGCCAGAGGTCGGCGGAGTTAACCGATGGCTGAAACGCTTTGGCAGCCTGTGAAGGCGATTGATCCAGCACACACCCGCGATCTGGCAACAAAACTGCTGTACGCGATACGACTCCGGCAAAGTGCGCTGTTATGCTATGCATTTTGCTGTCAATTGTGATGCCTATGGCGGCCAGCACAGGGCTGGCGGGCAAAACGTCTTGCTCCATCAGGTTATGCAAGGGTCTTCCTGCTACAAATGCTGCAGAGCAAACGCCCTTAGCAGCCATGCCTGCAGCATTGCGGGGAATACCAAAATAGGTCAGACCAGCTACCGCCACTGCCGAGAGCAGCATCAATACGGCGACAATAATCAGTAGCATTTTTTTGACAGAAAAATGCACCCAATAATTTTGCAATTTATTCATAATCAAGCAATGTCATCCAACCAACTAAAAGTATCACTGTAACCGATAAAACAGTGTCCCCAAAGTCGCACAACTACCCACTGCAGTTCTTAAAAATGCCATTTTGGAGTCATACTGTACCCATTGCGTTTTTTGCACAGGTTTTCTCATGTCTCTACTACCACCCTTTTTAGCCCCAACGCGCTTTACAGAGCCCACCGAGGCTCTGACACAGGTGATGCGGATCTATGATTCCGGCATTCAACACCTACGCCAATGCATGCAACGCTTTGTGGCGGGAGAAGACGATGGCACAAAGATGCGGGCTTTTTACCCGATGGTGCGCATCCATACCGACACTGTGCTGCGTAGCGGCTTACCCGATACAGCGCGCCTGAGCTATGGCTTTGTGGCGGGTCCCGGGCGCTACGAGACAACCTTAACCCGCCCCGACTTGTTTCACGGCTACTACCTGGAGCAATTTAAGCTGCTATTGCAAAACCACGATGTGGAACTGGAAGTAGCCACCAGCACCCAACCGATACCGGTGCATTTTTCGTTTGCCGAGCATGACCACGTAGAAGGCACCATGGACGCACAGCGCCGCATGCTGATGCGCGATCGCTTTGACCTGCCCGACCTGGCCGCTATGGACGACGGCATTGCCAATGGCACCTACACCCCCCAAGCGGGCGAGGCACAGCCACTTTCGCTTTTTACTGCACCGCGGGTAGATTACTCCTTGCACCGGTTGCGCCACTACACCGGCACCGGACCGGAGCATTTTCAAAACTTTGTACTGTTTACCAATTACCAGTTTTACAT
>CALPVM020000013.1 GCA_943327015.2 Akkermansia muciniphila | reverse complement strand
TATTTTGTTGGGTAATGCAGCAGCACACCACGACAACGCTGAAAGTATATTGCGACTTGCCAACTGGATCGGCGACCAAACCGGTGCTGTGGTGGGTTACCTCACAGAAGCAGCCAACACCGTCGGCGCTCAATTGGTTAGTGCAGTGCCGTCAGAAGGTGGTTTAAACGCTAAGCAGATGTTGGATGGCGCTCTTAAAGCAGCCATTTTGTTAAACAACGAGCCAGCATTTGATACTGCAGCCGGTGTTAAAGCCATTGCAGGCTTAAACAAGGCGGACATGGTCGTAACCTTGAGTCCATTCAAGGCGAATATGGATTTTAGTGACGTTTTGTTGCCTATTGCACCATTTACTGAAACGTCTGGAACTTTTGTCAATGCGGAAGGACGTATACAAAGTTTCCACGCGGTAGTTAAACCACTGGGTGAAACGCGACCCGCTTGGAAAGTGCTGCGTGTGTTGGCTAATATTTTGAAATTGCCCGGATTTGACTACGAGTCAAGCCAAGAGGTATTAGCGCAGTTGGCCTGGGCAAAAGACCTCAAAACCGGACAAGTGCTTTGCAAGGGATTGAGTAATGCAACCGATGCAACGGTAAACGTTGCGATTACTAGTGCAGAACCAGTGGTTGGTTCGATTTACCAATTAGACAGTATCGTGCGCCGGGCCACTTCTTTGCAACTGACCGCGGATGCACGCATCGCTGCCCAACAGGAGGCAACAGCATGATTGACATGGTGTACAACTTTGGTTTGGGTTTAATTGCATCAAGCTGGTGGGGCAGTATTGTTTGGCCGGTAATTTGGACCCTGATTAAAATTATGGTGGTAGTTTTACCACTCATGGGTGCCGTAGCTTACCTCACGTTATGGGAGCGCAAATTTTTAGGCTGGATGCAGGTTCGTGTGGGCCCGAACCGTGTCGGACCTTGGGGCTTGTTGCAGCCAATTGCAGATGCCTTAAAGTTACTTACCAAAGAAATTCTAGTACCTTCAGCGGCTAATAAGGGTTTGTTTTTTATTGGTCCTATCTTGACCATCATGCCAGCGCTAGCGGCTTGGGCTGTAATTCCATTTGGCCCTGAGTTGGCTTTGGCAAATATCAATGCAGGTTTATTGTTTATTATGGCAATTACATCCATGGAGGTCTATGGGGTGGTAATTGCAGGTTGGGCGTCGAACTCCAAATACTCATTTCTGGGTGCATTGCGTGCATCGGCCCAAATGGTAAGTTACGAAATTGCCATGGGCTTTTGTCTTGTCGTGGTGTTGATGGTTTCTGCCAGCATGAACCTCACAGATATTGTGAGCGGGCAGGGTAAAGGCTATTTTGCAGAAATGGGAATGGGATTTATGTCATGGAACTGGCTGCCCCTGCTGCCAATTTTCGTGGTGTACATCATTTCCGGAATGGCTGAAACCAACCGCCATCCTTTCGACGTAGTTGAAGGTGAGGCAGAAATTGTCGCGGGACATATGGTGGAATACTCCGGCATGTCTTACGCCATGTTCTATTTGGCTGAGTATGCAAATATGTGGCTGGTCTCCATATTGGCGGCTATCATGTTTTTGGGTGGATGGTTGTCACCTTTTGACAGTGTGTTAGTAAACTGGATTCCTGGCTGGATTTGGTTGGGCATTAAAACCTGCATTGTAGTGAGTTTGTTTATTTGGGTACGTGCCACTTTCCCGCGTTTTCGTTATGACCAGATCATGCGTTTGGGCTGGAAAGTATTTATTCCAGTAACGCTGGTTTGGCTGATTGTTGTGGGTTTGTGGATGCAAACGCCTTTCAGCCTCTGGAACTAAGGGTGTCAACTATGTCAAATAACGCAGTTTCACGAGCGCCTTCTGCTTTCTCGTTAAAAGATTTTCTATACAGCTTTTTGCTGATTGAGTTGTTTAAAGGACTGGCCTTAACAGGGCGATATGCTTTTCGTCGTAAGGTGACAGTCCAGTTTCCTGAAGAAAAAACACCGTTGTCACCACGTTTCCGTGGCTTGCACGCATTACGCCGCTATGAGAACGGCGAAGAGCGCTGCATTGCGTGTAAGTTGTGCGAGGCAGTTTGCCCTGCCATGGCTATTACGATTGAGTCAGATGTGCGAGATGATGGCTCACGTCGTACAACCCGCTACGATATTGATTTAACCAAATGTATCTTCTGTGGGTTTTGTGAAGAAAGTTGTCCGGTTGACTCGATTGTAGAAACCCATATTCTTGAGTACCACGGAGAAAAGCGGGGTGACCTGTATTTCACTAAAGATATGTTGTTAGCTGTGGGTGATCGCTATGAAAAAGAGATCGCAGCCAACAAGCAAGCCGATGCTAAATATCGCTGATGCGCCACCTGAAAGCCATTGAACCATGAGTGTTACGACCGGTCTTTTTTATGTTTTCTCAGCTGTGCTGCTGTTTGCTGCGTTCCGTGTAATTACGGCGCGCAATCCAGTGCATGCAGCTTTGTATTTAGTGTTGACTTTTTTTCAGGCATCCATGATCTGGATGTTGCTGAAAGCTGAATTTTTATCCATTACGCTGGTACTGGTTTATGTTGGTGCGGTCATGGTGCTATTCTTGTTCGTTGTGATGATGATGGACGTTAACGTTGAAAATCTTCGCGTTGGATTCTGGAAGCATTTCCCCCTTGCAGCCATTATGGGCGTTGTCATAGCACTTGAAATGGCTGCAGTACTTATGGGTGGATTCAGAATGGTCGAAGAACCGTTAGCAAGTAGCGCGGCTTCTAACGTGTCCAATACCAAAGAACTAGGAATTTTGTTGTATTCGCAATATGTTTACCCGTTACAAATTGCAGCGGTTATTTTGTTGGTTGGCATGATTGCGGCCATTGCGCTTACATTACGCGCCAGAAAAGACAGCAAGTACGTGAATCCTGGAGACCAAGTTCGTGTTAAAGCACGAGATCGTATGACGGTGGTAAAAATGCCGGCAACCTTGCTGACTGTTGACCCCCCCCCACCACCTCCAGAAGCGGAGAATACAAAATGACCATTACCCTAGGGCACTTTCTATCCCTTGGTGCAATACTTTTTGCACTTTCCGTTGTGGGTATTTTTTTGAATAGACGTAACTTAATCGTGTTGCTGATGGCTATTGAGTTAATGTTGCTGGCTGTAAATACCAACTTTGTGGCTTTTTCCCATTATCTGAATGACATGCACGGGCAAATATTTGTATTTTTTATTTTGACGGTTGCTGCAGCCGAGTCAGCGATAGGTCTTGCAATTTTAGTGCTGCTATTCCGTAACAAGTCCAGCATCAGTGTGGACGAACTAAATTCACTAAAGGGTTAATAAGATGAGTCAAACCCTTTCTGCATCAACTCTGCTGGCTGTACCCTTAGCTCCATTGGTCGGTGCCGCATTAGCAGGCATTTTTGGAACTAAGTTCGGTGGTAATTGGATTGGACGACGCTTAACCCATTCGCTCACCATTATGGGTGTATTGGTCGCGTTTATCTTGTCTGCTATGACGTTGAATTCGGTCATCCAAGACGGCGCTCGCTTCAATGAAACTCTCTACACATGGATGGTAGTAGGCGGCTTAAAAATGGAAATCGGCTTTCTGGTCGATGGACTTACCGCCATGATGATGTGTGTTGTAACGTTCGTATCATTAATGGTTCACATTTATACCATTGGTTACATGGAGGAAGACGAGGGCTATAACCGCTTCTTTGCGTACATTTCATTGTTCACATTCTCCATGCTGATGCTGGTCATGAGCAATAACATGCTTCAGCTGTTTTTTGGTTGGGAGGCGGTTGGCCTTGTATCGTATTTGCTGATTGGTTTCTGGTACAACAAACCTACAGCCATATTTGCCAATATGAAGGCATTTTTGGTCAATCGTGTGGGTGACTTCGGATTTATTCTGGGCATCGGCTTGATTGTGGCCTACGCTGGAACTTTAAACTACACCGAAGCCTTTGCCAAAACTAATGAGTTGTCTGCTTTAGTGTTTCCAGGTACCGATTGGATGCTGGTAACCGTGATATGCATTTGCTTATTTATTGGTGCTATGGGTAAATCTGCCCAATTCCCATTGCACGTATGGCTTCCAGATTCTATGGAAGGCCCCACACCTATTTCTGCTCTAATTCATGCTGCAACCATGGTGACGGCGGGTATTTTTATGGTGGCACGTATGTCGCCATTGTTTGAGTTGAGCGATGCTGCCCTGAACTTTATTTTGGTTGTGGGTTCGATTACAGCCTTGTTCATGGGCTTTTTGGGAATTATCCAAAACGACATCAAGCGCGTGGTGGCCTATTCCACTTTATCCCAGCTGGGTTACATGACGGTTGCTTTGGGTGCTTCTGCCTACTCTGTAGCCGTGTTCCACCTCATGACGCATGCCTTTTTTAAAGCGCTGTTGTTTTTAGCAGCTGGTTCAGTCATTATGGGCGTGCACCACAATCAGGATATTCGTTGGATGGGTGGCTTGCGTAAATACATGCCAATTACCTGGATTACCTCCTTGTTGGGTTCACTTGCCTTGATTGGTACTCCTTTGTTCTCCGGTTTTTACTCAAAAGACAGCATCATTGAGGCAGTACATTTAAGTCAGCTTCCAGGCGCTGGATTTGCTAATTTTGCAGTGTTGGCTGGTGTTTTTGTTACCGCGTTTTATTCCTTCCGTATGTACTTTTTAGTATTTCACGGTAAAGAACGTTTTGATCAGAACCCAGACGCGCACCATGGGCACGATGACCACGGCCATCATGGCCATGGAGACCACACACCGCACGAATCGCCTTGGGTTGTTACGTTGCCATTGGTGTTGCTTGCCATACCTTCAGTTTTGATTGGTTATTTCACTATCCAACCTATGCTGTATGGTACTTTCTTCCAAGATGCCATTTTTGTTAACGCCGACAAACATGGTGCAATGGCAACCTTGGGCCAGTTATTCCATGGGCCCATGCAAATGGCAGCACATGCATTAAGCACACAACCGTTCTGGTTGGCGCTGGCTGGTGTGGCTTTGTCATACTACATGTACATGGTTAATCCTGCTTTGCCTGCTGCAATCAAACGCAATGTCATGCCTATTTTCAATTTGCTTGAAAATAAATATTACCTCGACTGGATCAATGAAAACATACTGGCGCGTGGCGCGCGCATGTTAGGTTCCGGCTTATGGAAGGTGGGTGACAAGGCCTTGATTGATGGAGCAATTGTGAATGGCTCTTGGAAGTTAGTGGGTTGGATATCTTCTGGTGTGCGTAAGTTGCAAACAGGATTTTTGTATCACTATGCATTAGTGATGTTGTTAGGTATCTTTGTGTTGATGACGTATTTTGTCTGGCTCAAATAGGAGAAAAATAAATGGGAATGTTGAGCCTCGCTATATGGTTGCCGATTTCTGTTGGCTTAGTGTTGCTGGCTATCGGACGCGATGAGTATGCGCGTGTCGTTCGATGGGTAGCATTACTAGGTGCTATTGCAAGTTTTCTGGTAACTTTGCCTTTGTATTTGCAATTTGATTCGGCATCTGCAGCCATGCAGTTTGTCGAAAAATCGTCTTGGATAGATCGGTTTAACGTTAACTACCACTTGGGTGTTGACGGTATTTCTTTGTGGTTTGTTTTGCTAACAGCTTTCATGACGGTAATTGTGGTGATTGCCGGTTGGGAAGTTATAACAACCCGTGTTAACCAATATTTTGGCGCTTTCCTGATTTTGAGTGGCCTGATGATTGGTGTGTTCAGTGCGATTGATGGTCTGCTTTTTTATGTATTTTTTGAATCTACGCTGATTCCGATGTATCTGATTATCGGTATTTGGGGAGGGCCCAACAAAATATATGCCGCCTTCAAGTTTTTTCTGTATACGTTGCTTGGCTCTTTGTTGATGTTGGTTGCATTTATCTATTTGTATATTCAATCCAACGGTAGCTTTGATTTATCGGTATGGCATGCATTACCACTGGGTAGTACGGCACAAACACTACTATTCTTTGCCTTCTTTGCGGCATTTGCCGTCAAGGTGCCGATGTTCCCGGTGCATACCTGGCTGCCAGATGTACACGTTGAGGCTCCTACCGGCGGTTCTGCGGTACTGGCTGCCATTATGTTGAAGTTAGGTGCTTATGGCTTTTTGCGATTTTCAATGCCAATCGCACCGGATGCATCGCGCGAATGGGCATGGTTGGTCATTGCTTTGTCGTTGGTCGCAGTGATTTATGTGGGTTTGGTAGCCATGGTACAGCAGGACATGAAAAAACTGGTTGCCTATTCTTCGGTGGCTCACATGGGTTTTGTAACACTCGGGTTTTTTATTTTTAACGACCTGGGTGTGTCTGGTGGACTGGTTCAGATGATTGCACACGGTTTTGTATCAGGTGCAATGTTCTTGTCGATTGGAGTTTTGTATGACCGCGTGCACTCGCGTGATATTGCCAGCTATGGCGGGGTCGTCAATACTATGCCTAAATTTACGGCATTTGCATTACTGTTTGCCATGGCAAACTGCGGATTGCCTGGAACAGCCGGGTTTGTGGGTGAATGGATGGTCATTTTAGGCGCCATTAAGTTCAATTTCTGGATCGGTTTGGCGGCAGCAAGCGCGTTGATTTTTGGTGCTGCATACACCTTGTGGATGTTTAAACGTGTGTATCTTGGCTCAGTTGTCAATAACGATGTTAAAGAGCTTACTGATATCAACGCGCGCGAATTCACCATGTTGGCTCTGTTGGCAATTGCTGTGTTGGCTATGGGCATTTATCCCAAACCATTTACCGATGTCATGGATGCATCTGTGGCGCAGTTGCTTAAACATGTAGCTATGTCAAAATTGATTTGATCGCACTGAATTGAAAGAACGGCAATGATAGATAACATCAGTTGGATCACGGTTTACCCTGAAATTTTGCTTTTGGTCATGGGCTGTGTCATAGCCTTGGTCGACTTGGGTGTCAAAACACCCTTGCGAGGTGCAACCTATGCTTTAACCTTGCTCACATTGGCCTCTGTGGCTGCCTTGGAGGCACTGTATGCAAACCAAGGCATCACCCGTTATGGCTTTGGCAATATGGTTGTTAGTGATGGAATGGGTAACTGGCTTAAGTGCTTTGCGACTTTGGCAGTTATGGTAACAGTGGTGTATGGGCGTAGCTACGCGCACGACAGAGACATGATGCGTGGCGGAGAAATCTTTACCTTGAGCATGTTCTCCTTGCTGGGCATGTTTGTAATGATTTCGGCCAACCACTTTCTGGTGCTGTATTTGGGCTTGGAGTTGTTAACGTTGTGCAGCTATGCCTTGGTTGCACTGCGTCGCGATAATGCTACTGCCACAGAAGCTGCTATGAAGTATTTTGTGTTGGGTGCTATGGCCTCCGGATTTTTGCTGTACGGCATGTCAATGATGTACGGTGCCACCGGTTCTTTAGACATTAATGCAGTGTTCAAAGCGATTGCTTCCGGACAGGTTCGCCATGATGTGCTTGTTTTTGGATTGGTGTTTATCGTTGCCGGTTTGGCCTTTAAGTTGGGCGCAGTTCCGTTTCACATGTGGATACCTGATGTGTACCAGGGCGCACCAACCGCTGTAACTTTGTTGATTGGTGGTGCTCCAAAGCTTGCAGCATTTGCAATTGTGATCCGTTTGCTGGTGGAAGGTATGATTCCCCTGGCAGGTGATTGGCAGCAAATGCTCATGGTTCTTGCGGTATGTTCTTTGCTAGTAGGTAATTTGGCCGCGATTGCACAGACCAATGTTAAACGCATGTTGGCTTTTTCTACCATCTCCCAAATGGGGTTTGTGTTGTTGGGTTTGATGTCAGGGGTAGTTAATTCCAATATTTCATTGGCAGCTAACGCGTACAGTTCTTCCATGTTTTACATGGTGACATATGTTTTAACGACCTTGGGAACCTTCGGAGTCATTTTGCTGTTATCTAGGCAGGGTTTCGAGAGTGAAGAGATCTCTGACTTTGCAGGTTTGAATCAACGAAGCCCTTTGTATGCCGGAGTTATGGCGGTGTGTCTGTTCTCTTTGGCTGGTATTCCGCCAATGGTGGGGTTTTATGCAAAGTTGTCCGTATTACAGGCTTTACTGGCATCAGGTCTGCCACTTTACTTAGGGCTGGCAGTCTTTGCTGTAATGATGTCCTTGGTTGGCGCGTTTTATTATCTTCGTGTTATCAAGGTCATGTATTTTGACTCTCCCACATCTTCAGAGCCGATTGTTGCTGGAGTGGATGTGCGGGTTGTGTTGTGTGTAAACGGTGGCTTGGTGTTGTTGCTTGGTTTGTTACCAGGTGGTTTGATGACATTGTGTGCCCGTTCAATATTGCAAATGCTGGGAACCTGATGTCCTTTACCGGATCTGTATGGTTTGTAGTGATTTTGGGTGTGTTGGCTGCTAACACCCCGTTTTTCACAACCAAACTCTTAGGTATAGTCAAATTGAACCAAGATAAGTCTTTGGTATTACGTCTATTGGAGCTATTGGGTCTATATGGTTTGGTAGGCGCTGTTGCATTGTTTTTAGAAAAAAACGCAGGGCAAATGAGCTCCCAAGGATGGGAGTTCTATGCCATTACAGGCACAGTTTTTTTAACATTTGCCTTTCCTGGTTTTGTTTTTTGCTATTTGTTGCAGCGCAAATAGTTGTTTTGCTGTTAATCTTTATTCACGGGTAAAGTCCGCGTAACTCACGAGCGTGTAATATTCTTTTGCATGCCACAATAAAAGTGGCTGTCCGGAGTGTTACTTGATGCTCTTTTGCCACCTGCCATATGGCTGAAAATGCATCTTGCATTATGCGAACCAGACGAGAATTGATTTCGTCTTCACTCCAGAAAAAGCTCGAAAAGTCCTGTACCCATTCAAAATAACTAACCGTTACGCCGCCGGCATTGGCAATAACATCGGGAACCACCAAAATATTACGTTCTTGAAAAATATCATCTGCTTCAGGGGTGGTTGGTCCATTGGCTCCCTCTATAACCATGCGCGCACGAATGCGGTTTGCATTGGCTTGCGTAAGCTGTTGATCTAGCGCAGCGGGTATCAAAATATCACATTCAACATCCCAGAAGGCTTCGCGTTCAATGGGTTCGGCTTTCGGAAAACCCACTACAGTACCATGAACCATAACGTGGTTAAGAAGACTAGGTACATCTAGTCCTCCGCCGTTGTAAATGGCACCTGCGTGGTCTTGAACAGCTACAACTCTAGATCCCGCTTGTGCGAAAAGTTTGGCCGCAATACCGCCTACATTGCCGAACCCTTGAATCGCCACTCTGCAGGTATCTATATCTAGGCCTATGTGTTTTGCAGCTTCTACGCCAACGGTAAAAACACCTCGTCCGGTTGCTTCGCGACGTCCTAACGAGCCACCTAAATCTATGGGTTTTCCAGTTACAACGCCAGTTGCTGTTGAGCCTTCGTTCATGGAATAGGTGTCCATCATCCACGCCATGATCTGTTCATTGGTATTTACATCCGGGGCTGGTATGTCTTTGGTGGGGCCTATGATGATGCCTATTTCGCTGGTGTAGCGCCTTGTCATGCGTTCTAATTCTCCTTTTGAGAGGAGTTTAGGATCTACTCGAATTCCACCTTTGGCGCCACCATACGGAACATTGACCGCAGCATTTTTAATGGACATCCAGGCGGCCAGAGCCATGACTTCTGAAAGAGTAACATCTTGATGAAAGCGTACTCCACCTTTACCAGGGCCGCGCGACGTGTTGTGCTGCACCCTGTAGCCCTCAAAGTGTGCTATGGTTCCGTTGTCCAGATGGATGGGTACATCTACAATGAGTGCTCGTTTGGGGTGCTTAAGGGTTTCAATCCAACTGGCTAGATGGCCTAGGTAAGGTGCAACTCGGTCTACCTGTTGTAGATATATACCCCAAGGTCCTAAATTGTCTGATTGAAGGTAAGAGGGGATGCGGGCAGGGAAATTGCCGCCACTAGTAGGATGGGAAGCAGAGTTCATGCTGTTTTCTCCTATGATGTATGCATATCATAGGAGAAATTACAACAATTAGAAACCCGCTTTGAGCGGTGTGGTTAATTACTTGATGTCTTCAGCCAGAACTTTGACAATTCTTTGCGCTGCAGCTGATGAATCAGGTTTGCCGGACTCATCTTGAACCGTTACTGTGGTAATGTTTGCTTGACTCTTAAGCAATATCTGGAATTTGCTGGCGGAATTGGTTTTGGATGTGCTGCTAAAGATTTTGTTGAAAAAACCAGCTTCAGCATTATCGGTAGACGCTACATAACGCACAAAGTAAATGCCCTTATTGCGGTCGCGGTCTTCAACGGTGAAGCCGGTCCGGTCTAGCGCTAAGCCAACGCGTCGCCATGCGCGATCAAATCCTTCATCAATGTTTACGGCAGGTTGGCCATTGACATCAATGACTTTGGATGTCGTGGGGGCTGCAGTAGCTGCCGCTACCATTTTTGTTTGTTCTGGTGTCGCGCCGAGTTTGATCATTAAACGGCGCAAAAATTCTGCCTCTAGTTCGGCATCAGCAGGTCGAGGTTGCCATACCGTTTGGTTTTTTGCTTCGGAAGTATAAACCTCCATCATCCCTCGGTGGCTAATGTATATTTCGGTGTTGCCATCTGCATTGCGTTCAAGACGGGTACGGAATTTATCGCGCTCTGGGGTTGAGTAGAGGGAGTCCAATAGTGTTCCAAGGGCTGAACGAAGCATGTCCTGTGGAATTTTGGCGCGATTTTCAGCCCAATCGGTTTCCATAATGCCTAAACTGCTTTGATCCATGGCCAATAAAAAACCGTTTTCCTGCCAGAAGTCTTTTACGGGCTCCCACAGTTTTTCTGCCGGACGGTTAATGACCAGCCAACGCTGATTTCCGGCGCGCTCGATGCGGACGTCGCCCAAAGCCAAGGCGGCCACCGGTGCGAGGTTGCTTGCTAATTGTCCTGATTTAATGCCCGATGCAGAAACACCACCATCAATTACGGTATATCGTGTGTCTTTGGATAGTTGGGTTAAATCAGGCGGTACCACCAAGGAGGGGGCTTTTGCAGTGCTGCGGTAATCAACCTTGTCAGATTCGAGCACGGAGCAAGCTGAAAGCAGTAACACGATGCTGATGAGCGCAAATTTGGAGGTGGTTTTCACTGGGGTGTCTCGTGGAAGTTTGGTGTTAAATCAGGCCTGTGGATTGCATTACACGCGTAAGCTGAGTTTGGTTGTCAGGGGTGAGTGGTGTAAGTGGTAAACGAAGGTAGTTACCGCAGTGCCCCATACGCGCTACTGCCCATTTGACGGGAATGGGGTTGGATTCGATAAAAAGTGTTTTGTGCAGGGGCATGAGCTGCATTTGTATTTGCATTGCTTTTTGCACATTGCCTGCCATGGCGGCAACGCAAAGTTCGTGCATTAAGCGAGGTGCAACGTTGGCTGTAACACTCACGTTACCATGACCACCACACAGCATGAGTGCCACGGCAGTGGGATCGTCTCCTGAGTAGATTGCAAAGCCCTGCGGCGCTTCTTTAATCAGCCATTGGGCTCGCTCTAGGTTGCCGGTAGCTTCTTTAATGCCCACAATGCCAGGGATTTGTGCCAGACGTAGCACTGTGTCGTGCGCCATGTCGGCTACGGTACGTCCAGGGACGTTATACAAAATAACCGGTAAATCGACGGCTTCTGCAATTGCTTTAAAGTGCTGGTATTGACCCTCTTGGGTGGGTTTGTTGTAGTAAGGTACGACTTGCAGTTGGCAGTCTGCGCCTACTTTTTTGGCAAAATGCGCCAGTGCTATAGCTTCTTTGGTGGAGTTGGCCCCACAACCCGCCATGATGGGTACGCGCTTGGCGGCCTGTTCCACTGCTACCCGAATGATCTCGCAGTGTTCTTCTACGCTCACGGTGGGAGATTCGCCTGTGGTTCCGACCACCCCAATGCAGTCGGTACCTTCGGCAATGTGCCAGTCTATCAGCTTACGCAAGGCTGAGTAGTCTACCGAGCCATCGTCCAGCATAGGTGTGACCAAAGCTACGATGCTGCCTTTGATAAATGCGGATGGTGCGTTCATGGTTGCCGTTTGAAAGGTAAACTACCATTTTACCGATAGTGCATCCTGTTTTGTGCGCTTTGTTTGAAATTTGTAACTCTGCCCTTGGGCTGATATGTATGCCGTTTACCGTTACTCCTACTGCTCTGCCAGAAGTGCTAGTGCTTGAACCTAAGGTTTTTGGTGATGCACGTGGCTTTTTTTACGAGAGCTTTAACCAGCGTGATTTTGTAACTGCAACGGGCTTGGATGTGCAGTTTGTGCAGGACAACCATAGTCGCTCTGTAAAAGGCGTGTTGCGTGGGCTGCATTATCAGATTCAGCATCCGCTGGGTAAATTGGTGCGGGTAACTCAGGGGGCGGTGTTTGATGTGGTGGTGGATATTCGCCGATCTTCGCCGCGTTTTGGAAAGTGGGTGGGGGTGGAGCTTTCTGCAGATAATTCTAGGCAGTTGTGGATTCCTCCGGGATTTGCCCATGGTTTTATGGTGACTAGTGAATCAGCTGAGTTTTTGTACAAAACCACTGACTATTGGTATCCGGCGCATGAGCGCAGCTTGTTGTGGAGTGACCCAGCTTTAGGGATTGTGTGGCCTTTGCAAGATGCGCCACAGTTGGCGGCCAAAGATGCCGCTGCTAAAACATTGGTGCAAGCAGACGTGTTTGAGGGTGGGATATAAGCAATACCCCGTTTGTCTAATGATTGCGTTGTAACAATTGGGACGCTAATTGTACCAAGCAGTCAGTGTGCGCGCTTGCTGGCAGCATTTGAGCTGCAGCGATCGCGATGCGGGCTTCGGATTGGGCGGCTTCGCGAGCGGCATCAAGAGCGCCGGTACGTTGAATGATGGCGCTGATACGCTCAAGCATGCTCAGGTCGCCATTTTCGATGGCTTGCTGGATAGTGGCGCGATCATCTGGAGTGCCGCGTTGCATGGCAACGATCAGGGGTAAGGTGGTTTTACCTTCGCGCAGGTCGTCGCCGAGGTTTTTGCCCAGTACAGTGGTGTTGCCAGCGTAGTCGAGTACATCATCAATGACTTGAAATGCGGTACCCAGTGCCTGGCCGTAGCTGGCGCAGGCTTGTTCAGTAGCGGTGTCAGCTCCAGCAAGGATGGCGCCTACGCGCGCACTGGCTTCAAATAATTTGGCCGTTTTGGAACGGATGACTTGCAGATACCCGGCCTCGTCCAGGTGGGGGTTGTGCATGTTCATCAGTTGCATGACTTCGCCTTCGGCAATCACATTAGTGGCCTCGGCCAATACCTGCATGATGCGCATGTTGTTGGCTTCTACCATCATCTGGAAGGCGCGGGAGTATAAAAAGTCTCCTACCAATACACTGGCAGGGTTGCCAAAACGAGCGTTGGCGGTGGCGTTGCCCCTGCGCATTTCGGATTCATCAACAACATCGTCATGCAATAAGGTGGCGGTGTGGATAAATTCCACTACGGCGGCCATGTTAAAACGCTGATCGCCTTGGTAGCCCAATGCGCCACAGCAAAGCAACAAAAGCACCGGGCGCAACCGCTTGCCGCCGGCTGCGATGATGTAGTCGGAAATGGTGCTAACGAGGGGGACTTCGGAGCTTAGGCGCTGTTGGATGACCCGGTTAACCTGAAGCATGTCGGGCTCTAAAAAAGTGAGGCCGGAAGATGCGTTGGAGTGTTGTGCTTGCAAGACGTTAAACCATTATTATGTATAGGCATATTATAAATCTTTGCTGTAACAAAACGGCTCTTGCATGCATTCCAGTAATCATGCTTTTTATTGATCTCGCGCAAAACTGGCGGTTTGCGTTCGGGCCATAGTGGAGGCATGACTGAAGCAACTACTTTACTAACTTTATCCAGCCCGTTGGTGCAGGTGCGGCCTGGTACCGTGCTGTTAGAGCGTGGCGTGGTGTCGCGCAATGTGTACTATATTGAAACAGGTACGGTGGTGCTGGGGTTGGGCTCGGGTAAAGCCGACAAGGAGCCGGGTGCGCTGCTGGAACACCAGTTGGCGTTAGTGGATGTACCTGGGTGGTTGGAGGCAGGAGATGCAGTGTTAGGATTGCCAAGTTTGGTGGATGCGGTGGCGCAAACCAGTATGACGCTGCGTCAAGTTGCGTTACCAGAATTTGTAGGAATGGCTATTGGTGCAAGTTTGGGGCTGCAAAACTTGCTGCAGGATATGGCGCGGGCGCATCGGCAACAATGGGAGTTGGCCATCAGCCGTGTAGCTAAAGATGCTGAGGCACGTTGTGCAGAGTGGTTGTTGAGCCATGCGCAAACTTCAGAAAAAGGCGCTTGCTCGGTCATGTTTTTGCAGCGCAAGCGCATGATTGCTGCACAATTGGGTATTGCGCCCGAGACGTTATCGCGTGCTTTGCGCCATTTGCGTGAGCGCAGGTTAATTAGTGGGTCAGGCCGGGTAGTGAATTTAGTGGATCCTACGGGTTTGCGCTCTTTAGCGGGAGCTTGAGCTGGGTTAATATAGTCGGTGTTATTAACTCTCTGGTGTTATTGCACAATGAGACAACACGCTTTTTTTAATTTTTTTACATCATTGCTGTTCGGGTATTTTGCTTCAGCCAGTGCTTGGTCATCCAATGCCTTGCCTTTGCAGGCTCCCAAAGTGTGTGTAAAAGTGCATGGTATGCCGGGTCCGGAAGATGTAGCGCTGAACCGCAGTAAAAAATGGTTATATGTGTCAAGCCATAACCGGCGCAATGCCGAAGAAACCGGAAAGCTTTTTGCCATAGACTTGAATAAGCCCGACGCCGAACTCAAGCCCCTTGCGTTGAATGTGCAGTACCCGCCCCACTTTAAGCCCCATGGTATGAGCTTGGTCGAGCTGCCGAGTGGTAAAGAGCGGCTGTATGTAATTTCTCACCCTTTGTTGGATGGCGATGCCGAGATGCACACCATTGAGGTGTTTGAAGGTGTCGGACTTAACTTTAACCACATCCAAACCCTTAAAAGCCCGAAGCTGGTAAGCCCGAATGATGTACACGCAACCCTAGATGGACGGATTTTTGTCTCTAATGACCATGCCGCTGCCAAAGGTTATCAGCGCACTATGGATGATGCACTGAAAAATAAAACCTCTTTGCTAAGCTATTTTGATGGTAAAGCGTGGACTTATATCGGTCGTCCGGTGGCATCGGGTAATGGAGTTTTGCTGCGTAAAGAGGGTGATAAGGAGTACGTGTACCGATCCGCCTTTTTTGAGAATGCGGTTGTGAAGTACGAGATTATTAAGACCGAGCAAGGTGCCACAGATTTGCTGGAAGTGGCGCGAATTAACGTGGAGCATGGGCCGGACAATCTAGAATTGGACGAGCAGGGCAATATGCTGGTGGCGGTACATCCTTCGGTAGCGCGCTTCTTGATGCATTTGGTATCACCAGGTCAAAAATCGCCATCGCAGATTATGAAAATCAATTTGGCCAATCAGCAGGTGCAGAAAATTTACGCCAACGATGGCACACAAATATCTGCAGCCAGCACCGCTGTGGTGTTGGGCAATCGATTGATTCTGAGCCAGGTGTTTGAAGACTTTTTACTGGTGTGCCCGCGCTGAATTTAAAGCTTGCAATACATGTTCGGCGGTTGCTGGAGCCTTAAGGTGCACCAATGATCGGTCTCCTCGGGCATGGCCAATGGCATCACGCAATGCCTCGTATACGCTAATGCCCAGCATAAATGGCGGCTCGCCAACGGCTTTGCTGCCAAACACATTGTCCTCGCGGTTGGGTTCGTGCCACAAACTTACCTTAAAGTGCGGCGGTACATCGCCGGCAGTGGGTATTTTGTAGGTGCTGGGGGCGTGGGTGGTGAGTTTGCCTTGGTCGTTCCAGACCAGTTGCTCGGTGGTGAGCCAACCCATGCCCTGCACAAAACCTCCCTCTATTTGGCCGATGTCGATGCCGGGGTTAATAGACCGGCCTACATCGTGCAGGATGTCTACTTTAAGTACCCGGCTCTCACCGGTTAAGGTGTCGATAGCCACTTCGGTGCAGGCAGCACCGTAGGCGAAATAGTAAAACGGACGGCCGCTGAGCGTGGCTTTGTCGTAATGAATTTTGGGCGTGCGGTAAAAGCCATCGCTCCAAAGTTGGATGCGGTTGGCGTAGGCCATTTTTACCACGTCATCAAAAGCGCGGCTGTTGCTGGGCGATAGTACTTGCCCGTTTTTGAATTGAATAGCACCCGCACCACAGCCATCCAGCCCGCAGACAAAAGCGGCCAGATTGTCGCGCACATGGCGCGCTGCAAATTGCGCAGCACGGCCATTGAGGTCGGTGCCGGCAGAGGCGGCGGTCGCAGAGGCGTTAGGAACTTTGCTGGTATCACTAGCGGTGCAGAGTACGCGCTCTAGAGGTATGCCAAGTTCGTCTGCCACAATTTGGGCTACTTTGGTGTGCAGG
>CALPVM020000012.1 GCA_943327015.2 Akkermansia muciniphila | reverse complement strand
CTGGCAGTAGTTGCCAATCAGTTGCAGGCCAATTGGCATGCCTTTGTCGGCTTCTGCCGTGGCAAAACCAGCCGGCAGACTCATGCCGGGCAAACCAGCAAGGGACGCTGGCAAGGTGTAAATATCGGCTAGATAGTTTGCCAGTGGATCGCTGGTTTTTTCTCCCAACTTCCATGCCACTGTAGGCGCGACCGGGCCGGCAATCAGATCACACTCATTAAAGGCATTTTGAAAATCATCGGCAATCATGCGGCGAATTTTTTGCGCTTGCAAATAATACGCATCGTAGTAGCCGTGCGAGAGCACGTAAGTGCCCATCATGATGCGGCGCTTGACTTCATCACCAAAACCCTCAGCACGGGTTTTTTGGTACATATCCGCCAAGTCGGTGTAGTTGGCGCTGCGGTGTCCAAATTTGACGCCATCAAAGCGGCTCAAATTGCTGGATGCTTCAGCTGGCGCGATGATGTAATACACCGGAATCGACTGTTCAGTGCGTGGCAAGCTAATGGGCACCAATTTAGCACCCAGTTCCTCAAAAGTGCGCAGTGCCGCATCCACGCTGGCGCGCACATCTGCGGACAAACCATCGGCAAAAAACTCTTTCGGTATACCAATACGCAAGCCTTCAATTGGGTGGTTTAAGGTGCGGGTAAAGTCTTCTGCAGGAATATCAAGCGAGGTTGAGTCGCGGTCCGGGTCAGGGCCACACATGGCAGACAGCAGTAAAGCACAGTCTTCAGCGCTGCGTGCCATCGGCCCGGCTTGGTCTAAACTGGATGCAAAGGCAATCATGCCGTAGCGTGAAGCCCGGCCATAGGTTGGCTTGATGCCGGTAATGCCGCAAAAGGCAGCGGGCTGGCGAATCGAGCCGCCCGTATCGGTGCCGGTGGCTGCAGGTGCTAAGCCTGCCGCTACAGCTGCAGCACTGCCACCGGACGAGCCGCCGGGAACGCGCTGGGTATCCCAAGGGTTGCGCACTGGCTGCACGGTGTCAGAGCCAGCAACGGCAACGGCCACATTTTCGTTGCCCGAGCCCATGGCAAACTCATCACAACTGAGCTTGCCCAATGTCACCATGCCGGCCTGTGCAAGGCGGCTGACCACTGTAGCATCAAATGGCGATTGGTAGCCTTTGAGCATGCGCGACCCTGCGGTTGAGGTAAAACCTCGGGTTACAAAAATGTCTTTGTGCGCAATGGGCACACCCACCAAAGCTCCCGCTTGACCGGCGGCAATGCGGGCATCCGCAGCGCGCGCTTGGGTAAAGGTGGTTTCTTCATTAATGTCCAAATATGCGCCCAAGTGTGCATGCTGCTGGCCACGTTGTACAAAATGCTGCGCCAATTCAACGGCGCTGATCTGTTTGGTTTGCAGTGCTTGCGCCAGCGCGCCAAGGCTGGCATGGTGCAGTTCTTGGGTAAGGGTGGTAGAAGTGTTCATGGCAAATTATTCAATAACCTTAGGAACCAAAAACAATCCACGCTCAACAGCGGGAGCATTGCGTTGGTTATCATCGCGTTGGTCTGTCTCAGTTGCCTGATCGTCGCGCAGGCGCAAGGCAACGTCTTGCATAACTGCAACCGGATGCGCCAAGGGCTCTACGCCAGTGGTATTTACGGCGCGCATAGCCTCTACCGTACCAAAAAAAGCGTTCAATTGCTGCTGCATACGTGCAGATTCGGCATCGCCGAGCTCTAAACGAGCAAGCCGGGCAATACGGGAGATGTCAGAAACAGAGAGAGACATAGTTTTTAGAGTTAAAAGCCAAGGCAAAAAGGTACCTGAAACCGATGCAAGGCAAAGCGCCATTGCAGTCCATCGGTTATTATCCTGCCTTTACTGTTGTTGTAATGGTGTGCTGTCATTTTTGTCAAAAATGGTGCCAATCCCCTTGCGTATTGATAAAACAGAGGTTATGCAAATATCTTAGTCTTTGCTAATCTCAGAGGAAGTGAAATGTTAGGAAATTTTCGTAAGTATTTCTCCACCGATCTGGCCATTGATCTGGGTACAGCTAACACCCTGATTTATGTGCTTGACAAGGGCATTGTGCTGGATGAGCCTTCGGTGGTATCAATCCGTCACGAAGGTGGGCCGCAAGGCAAAAAAACAATTCAGGCTGTTGGCCGTGAAGCCAAGGCCATGTTGGGCAAAGTGCCAGGCAATATTGAGGCTATTCGTCCCATGAAAGACGGCGTGATTGCCGACTTTACCGTGACGGAGCAAATGCTCAAGCAGTTCATCAAAATGGTGCACCCACGGGGTATTTTTAAGCCCAGCCCTCGCATCATTATTTGCGTTCCTTGCGGTTCTACCCAGGTCGAACGCCGTGCCATTCGCGAATCAGCGCTTGGTGCTGGTGCCAGCGATGTCTATTTAATTGAGGAACCGATGGCAGCAGCCATTGGCGCCGGCTTGCCGGTCAGCGAAGCTAGCGGATCCATGGTGGTTGATATCGGCGGCGGAACTACCGAAGTCGGTGTAATCTCTTTGGGCGGCATGGTTTACAAAGGCAGTGTACGCGTGGGTGGCGACAAGTTTGACGAAGCCATCATCAGCTACATCCGTCGCAATTACGGCATGTTGATTGGTGAGCCCACAGCAGAGGCCATCAAGAAGCAAATCGGTTCTGCCTTTCCGGGTAGCGAGGTTAAAGAAATGGAAGTGCGCGGTCGCAATCTCTCAGAAGGTGTGCCACGTAGTTTCACCATTTCCAGCAACGAGATTCTTGAGGCTTTAACCGATCCGATCAACAACATCGTATCAGCGGTAAAAAATGCTCTGGAGCAAACCCCGCCTGAGCTGGGTGCCGATATTGCCGACCGCGGCATGATGCTCACCGGCGGCGGTGCATTGTTGCGTGATCTAGACCGTTTGCTGGCCGAAGAAACCGGCTTGCCGGTTCTGGTTGCCGAAGACCCTCTGACTTGCGTGGTACGCGGTTGCGGTATGGCGCTGGAGCAGATGGATCGTTTAGGCTCCATTTTTACCAGTGAATAACGGGTAATTGCGGCGATGCCGTTAGGTACGCTAGACAGAGATCCGCCCCCTTTTTTTAGACAGGGCTATTCTGCTCTGTCTAAATTAGCCATTTGCAGTGCATTGGCGTTGTTTCTCATGACGGCTGATGCTCGGTTCGGAGTGATGCAGCCTTTGCGTGTGGCGATAGCTACAGTCATATACCCCGTGCAATGGTTGGCTATGCGCCCTGTAGTGCTGGTGCAGTCCATGGCTGGTTACTTTAACTCTGTCAATCAAGCGCAAACCAAAGAAGATCAAGCGCGCCAAGCCTTGGTGTTGCAGGCGCAACGTGCCTCCCAAGTAGATGAGTTGGAACTTGAAAACCGGCGCCTGCGTCAACTGTTGGCTCTCAGCGCACGCTTAACAACCACAGGTAAGGCAGCACAAGTGCTGTACGACGCAGCCGACCCCTACACCCGACGGGTCATCATAGACCGCGGTATGAGGCAGCAAATCGCGTTAGGTTCTCCGGTTCTGGATGAGTTTGGTGTACTGGGTCAAGTAACGCGCGTCTACCCGTTGGAAAGTGAAGTAACCTTAATTACCGACCGCGACCATGCCATTCCTGTGTTGAATGTGCGAACCGGCGCGCGTGGCGTTGCGTTTGGTGATACATCTACCCATGCTGACGCTATGGAGTTGCGCTATATGGCGGCCAACGCGGATGTTCAGGTGGGCGATTTACTCACCACCAGCGGTGTGGATGGCGTATATCCCCCTGGCTTGCCTGTAGCTCGTGTTGAAAAAGTGGAGCGGCAGGTGGATGCTGTTTTTGCCCGAATTTATTGTGTGCCATTGGCCATGGTCTCAGGCGCAGGTTACGTGGTGGTACTTGACCCTATCAAAGACCAAATTCCAGCCCGGCCTACAGAGGAAAAACCATGATTATGCGCCCCGGCCAGCAATTGTTATTGCCGGCCAATCCCCTCTTCATATGGTTTAGTTTGTTGTTATCCATGGTGCTTAACATGGTGCAAAACATGGGGCTGTGGGGTCGTGCTGCGTGGGTACCTGATATTCTGGCCATTACTCTGGTTTTTTGGACAGTGCACCAGCCGCTTCGCATAAGTATTGGTGCAGCGTTTATATTTGGTTTGATGATGGATGTGCACCAAAGCAGTTTGCTAGGGCAAAATGCATTGGCCTACGTCTTTTTGAGTTTCCTTGCCATTGCCATCCACCGGCGCTTGTTATGGTTTCCGGTGCCCTCACAAGCATTGCAGGTCTTTCCTCTTTTTGCCTTGGCGCACGGCATTCAAATAGTGTTGCGGATGTTGTCCGGTGGTGATTTTCCAGGCTGGAGCATTTTTATTGCCCCTGTTCTAGAATCGTTGCTCTGGCCTGTGGCATCCATTTTATTGTTGTCTCCACAACGCCGCGCCCCTGACCCCGATGCCCATCGCCCGCTCTGATTCCGTATTGCAATGACCGAGTTGCGCAATGTAGAAGCCGATTTAGCCCGCTTTCGACTGCGGGTATTTGTCATGAGTCTTGTGGTTTTAGCGTGCTTCTTGTTGTTGGCTAGCCGGCTCGTATATCTGCAGATTTTTCGACATGCAGACCTGCGCGCGCAAGCCGAAAGTAATCGTACCTCTATAGTGCCCATTGTTCCCAATCGGGGTTTGATTGTGGATCGTAACGGGATTGTGCTGGCCAGTAATTATTCAGCTTACACCCTGGAAATCACCCCTTCCAAAACAATGGGACTGGAGCGCACTTTGGTAGATTTATCCGAGGTGTTGGACATTACCCCGCGGGACCGCCGCCGATTTAAAAAACTGATGGAGGAATCCAAAAGTTTCGAGTCAGTACCCATTCGCACCCGTTTGACCGACACCGAAGTGGCAAAATTTGCAGCACAGCGCTTTCGTTTTCCTGGGGTTGAAATCAAGGCGCGTTTGTTTCGTAGCTATCCGTACGGCGAGTTGGCGAGCCATGTCATAGGCTACATAGGCCGTATCAATCAAGCAGAAAAAGCCCGCATTGAAGAAGAAGACGAACAAGGCAACTACCGTGGCACCGAGTACATCGGCAAACTGGGCGTAGAGCAGAGTTTTGAAAATGATCTGCACGGCATAACCGGCGTAGAGCGCATGGAAACCTCTGCTGGCGGGCGTGCCATTCGTAAATTATCGAGTAATCCGTCAACGCCAGGCAATAAGGTGGTGCTGTCAATAGATATTAAATTACAAAAATTGATAGAAGACATGTACGGCGACCGCCGCGGCGCACTGGTAGCGCTAGATCCCAAAACAGGGCAGGTGCTGGCCTTTGTTAGTAAACCTACCTTTGACTCCAATTTGTTTGTCGAAGGTATCGATAAAGACAATTGGCAAATGCTGAATGAGTCGATTGATAAACCCTTGCTCAACCGCGCTTTGCGTGGCACCTATCCACCTGGCTCTACCTACAAGCCATTTATGGCGTTGGCAGCATTAGAAACCGGTACCCGGTCAGCCACCACGCTGATCAACGACCCGGGTTTTTACATGTTTGGCGGGCATCGCTTTGGTAGCCCGGAGAACGAAAAAGGCGGCATCATGGACATGCGGCGTGCGATTGTCGAGTCCAGTAATCCATACTTTTACTCACTGGCCAACGAAATGGGTGTAGATGCCATGCACGACTTCATGAAGCCTCTGGGGTTTGGGCAATTTACAGGGGTTGACATCCGGGGCGAAGTGCGTGGCATCCTGCCCAGCCAGGAGTGGAAGCGCAACTATTACAAACGGCCGGAACAAAAAAAATGGTATGCGGGTGAAACCATATCTTTGGGAATTGGCCAGGGTTACAACAGCTTTACTATGCTGCAATTAGCGCAGGCTACATCGACCTTGGTTAACAAAGGCATTAAACACAACCCGCAGTTGGTCACGGCCATTCAAGATTCTACAAGCCATGTGAAAGCCTCTATAGTGCCAGAGCCGCCAGTAGATTTGGGTTACAAGCCTGAGAATGTTGACATCATTTTGCGTGCCATGGTGGGTGTAACCAAAGAGGGTACATCGACCCGTGTGTTTGCCGGAGCAGGTTACACCAGTGGCGGTAAAACCGGTACTGCCCAGGCTGTCTCAATGGGGCAGCGTGAAAAATACAATGCAGCCAACATGGAAGAGCACCAACGCGATCACTCCTTGTATATTGCCTTTGCTCCCGCAGAAGACCCTCAAATTGCACTGGCGGTGATTGTAGAGAATGCTGGCTTTGGTTCGGCTGCAGCCGCACCGATTGCGCGGCGCACTTTTGACTATTGGCTGATGGGGCAATACCCATCTGAAGAAGACTTGGCGGCTGTCAGCAAAGGCCAAGCGGGTGCACCGATTGGCAAACCCAGATTGGCTGCTGACATGCCTTGGCCACCACAGTCCAACCCCGCACCATCCACCGTGCCATAAAAAAAGCACCGGTATTAGCGGTGCTTTTAAGTACTGCATCAAGGAGTGCAGAAGATTATTGTTTCTAGTTAGCCGTCTCCTCGGAGCCCATTTTCTAGAGCCTTACCGAAAGTAGGGTGAATATAGCGTCTGGGTAGGTAACTTGCATTAGTATAAACCCTGTGTTTTTTACAATAAAGTAAACTGTTTTTGATTAAAAGTAGCCGTATCTGCAGTTTATATCCAACTTTCAATTAAAGGGTTAGACCCATTGGACGATAGTTCTCCACGCATAGAGCCAGAGGTCACAGCACAAGGTAAGCGCTTGCGTTTGCATGGCGTTTGGACTGCGCCACAGCTGGCGCAACCATTACACTGGAGCAAAATCAGGCAGATACTGAATTCACCCGTTGGTCATGATAAAGATCAAGAGTGGGATTTAACGCAACTCAAGCGGCTAGACCATACCGGTGCACAACTGCTATGGAATAGCTGGGGGCGCGTCTGGCCTGCAAAGATATGCGTGGATCCTGTGCAGCGTTCTATGCTGGATAGGGTGGCACGTTTTAGTGTTGCTGCACCCGGTACCCGCCAACTCGGTTGGAATGCGTGGGTCTATACCTTGGGGCATCGCGTTATTTCCATGTGCGCCCATCTGGTAGACGGTGTGCGTCTGCTGGGGCAGTTGTTGCTGGATGTGTGGCGGCTGTTGCGCCATCCGCTTTCTGGCCCATGGCGGGATATTTCGGGGCATATGTACCGCATTGGTGCTACGGCTTTACCGATTACGGCACTGGTTGGTTTTTTAATTGGCGTGGTATTGGCCTACCTCATGGCGCAGCAATTGCGACAGCTGGGAGCCAATGCTTTGATCGTCAATATTTTGGGCATTGCAATTATTCGTGAATTGGGGCCCGTGTTGGCGGCTATTTTGATTGCCGGGCGTTCTGGTTCCGCCATTACAGCGCAGTTGGGCGTGATGCGCGTTACCGAAGAAACGGATGCTATGCGGGTTATGGGAATCCCAAAAGGCTACCGTTTGGTCATGCCACGCGCCATTGCCATGACAATCGCGATGCCCTTGATTTCCATTTGGACCACCATAGCTGCCTTATTGGGGGGTATGCTGGCAGCCGATATTGCTATGGGCTTGTCGCCCTCTTATTTTTTTAGTGCACTACCCAATGCCGTTAAAGTTTCAAATTTATGGCTTGCAACCTCAAAATCAGCGGTGTTCGGGTTGCTAATTGCCCTTATTGGCTGCCATTACGGGTTACGGGTTAAACCCAACACCCAAAGTTTGGGTGAGGGGACAACGGCCTCGGTGGTGGTGGCAATCACGATGGTCATTTTAGTGAATGCGGTTTTTGCTATTTTGTACAAAGGCATCGGCATATGACCGGGGTAGCTCAGCCGCCGGCAGTGGTGAACATAGAAAAAATCACATCGTCTTTTACCCAGGATGGCGTGACAACCCTGATCCATAAAGACCTCGATTTGACGGTTGCTCAGGGTGAATTACTCTCAATTGTGGGCGGCTCTGGCACCGGAAAAACAGTACTGTTGCGGCAAATACTGGGGCTTGCCCGGCCAACACAGGGTAGCGTGACCGTACTGGGGCGACCCGCCATGGAGTTGGCACGCGCAGGTGCTGCTAGCCGGGTGGGCATGCTGTTTCAGCATGGTGCTCTTTTTTCAGCTTTTACGGTACTGGAGAACATTGCTTTTGCTTTGCGAGAGTTAGGCACCTTGCCGCGTGATTTGGTGCATGACGTTGCCATGGTGAAGCTGCAAATGGTGGGTCTGGATGCCTCGCATGCCAACAAAATGCCAGCGGATTTGTCGGGCGGCATGATCAAGCGCGTGGCCTTGGCGCGGGCATTGGTGCTAGATCCGCCTTTGTTACTGCTGGACGAGCCGACTGCGGGGCTGGATCCACACAGCTCGGATGAATTTTGTCAGTTGTTGCGCTCTTTGCATAAAGAGTTGGACCTAACGGTTGTGATGGTTACACACGATTTAGACACTCTGTTTGAGCTCAGCACCCGCATTGCTGTAGTGGCCGAAAAGCGTGTCATCATCAATGCGCCTATACCTGAGGTGTTGGCGTTTGACCATCCATTTATACGCCATTATTTTTTAGGCGGGCGCGGAAGACGTGCCATGCAGTTACTGCACGATGCCGGCAATGCACAAAAGGAGTAAGGAAGATGGAAAATAAGTCACATGCTTTAGCTGCAGGTGCTTTTGTGCTGGGGGTTACAGCACTGTTAATTGTTATGGTGATGTGGCTCACCCGCGATAAAACCCAACAACAGGCGTTTGAGTTGGTCAGCCGTGAAGCGGTCAGTGGTTTGCAACTCCAGGCCGGGGTACGCTACAAAGGCGTTATGGTGGGGCGTGTGCAGACCATTGAACTTGATCCCAATGCCAGGGGGCAGATTCGAATACAAATATCAGTAGACAAAAATACACCCGTAAGCACTACTACCTTTGCTTCTCTAGGTTTCCAGGGGGTTACGGGCTTGGCATTTATCCAGTTGGATGACGATGTCGAAACCAGTCCAATGCTTGAGGCCGAGGGCGATGCTTTGCCTCGCATTCCATTGCGCTCCGGTTTGGTGTCGCGCCTGACGGAACAGGGTGGCAATTTAATGGAAAAGGTCGACCTCATCACTCAAAACATGAACAAATTGCTGCACGCAGACAACCAAAAAATTCTTATAGGCAGCATACATGAGTTGGGGCAAGCGGCAGCTAGCATTAGTCAGCTGGCATTACAGGTAGATGCCGTTTTGGCGCAACAAACCAGAGCCGAGCAATTAAGTTTGCCCCGTATGGCAGCGCAAACCGAGGCTACGCTTAAAAGCATACAGGCTAGTTCTGAAAAATTATCAGAGAGTCTGGAGGCGGTTGCCAGTCGCATCAGCGAGCCTGGTGGAACATTAGAAAAATTGGAGCAAAGTGCCGATGTCATGCAATTTACCGCACAATCCGTGCATGCCAACTTGATGCCCCAAATCAACCGTAGCGCTGAAAACAGCGTTTATGCGGTCAGGCAACTCAGCAAAATTGCCGATGAGGTGTCTGAAACTCCGCAGCTCTTGCTATGGGGCAAAGATGCACAAGCCCCGGGTCCAGGTGAAGAGGGGTTTAAGCCTTAATGTGTAGTTGCAACATAGCATTCTAAAAATGTCAGGAGTTTTTATGCGTAAAAATGGGGCTTTTCGTGCTGGCACGGTGTTGGTTGTAGCCACTTTGGCGTTTGCCAGTATTAGCATCATGGGTTGTGCCAGGCGTAGTTTGCCCAATGTAGTGGTCTATGACTTTGGCCCCGGCCCCTTAGAAAGCAAGCCGCAAACGCGCATAGCCCCATTCAATGCGTTGGCATTGCCGCCAGTGCAAACCACGCGGGCATTGGATAGCTCCTCTGTTTATTACCGCTTGCAATACAAAGATGCCCAACAACCAAAGGCTTACGCACAGGCGCGTTGGAGTATGCCAGTTGCCGAACTTATTGACCAGAAGCTCCGATACCAACTCGGGCAAAACCGCAGTCTGATAAACCCGCAAGACAATTTGCAACTGGGTAAGAATGTGCTTACCTTGCATTTGCAGCTAGAAGAATTTAGTCAGGTTTTTGAAACACCAGACAAAAGTTCTGGCTTGTTAAAAATGCGTGCCACCTTGTCAGAGTCGCATACCCAAGGAGCGCGTCTGCAGGCGCAGCGCAGTTTTATAGTGCAGCATCCCAGCACAAGCCCTGATGCTGCGGGCGGTGTGCATGCGTTAACGGTGGTAGTTGAAAAGCTGGGTGCAGAATTAGAGCAGTGGTTGCAGGAGCAACCGTCTCGATAATACCGTATCTTGCATCAAGATTTAGCCAGAGCCAAATATTGCCTTCGCCAAAACCAAAACGCTAGGCTAACGGCAGTAAACACCATAGACGCAATAGTCCACCAAAAACCGCTTACCCAATGCAGCAGGGGCATAAACTCAAAGTTCATGCCAAAAATGCCCGCAATCAGGTTTAGCGGCAAAAAGATAGCGGTTAGGGTGGTCAGGGTGCGCATGGTGTCATTGGTGCGGTGGCTTTGCGCACTAAAGTGAATTTGCACCGCTGTCTCTGCACTTTGCTCTAGTCGGCGCACATGGTGCACTACACGTTCAATATGCTCCAGAACATCGCGGCTGCGCACTTGTAGCAGTTCTCGTTCGCGCGATTCTGCGGCCGATTGTGCATCCGGCCAAGTTTTGATGGCCTCAATCCAGTCTTGAATACAGGAGCGTTGTTCTTCGCAAATTTCATCCAGATGGTGCAGTGCAAGCCGGGCATCAAGCAGGGCAGACCAGTTGTCAAATCTGGTATCAGGGTTAAGAAGTTCAGATTGCCAATGGTCTAACTGATGCGTTAACTCGCGGCGCAGCGCCAAGTAGCCATCCACCATCAAATTGACCACGCGCAGCATCAAGTCCGCCGGACTGCTAGGCAGCCGCGCTCCCGCAGCCTTAGATTCGGCACTGGCAGAAAGCAGCAGCTTGCCCGCATAAGCATCGCGCACGGCGCAGTCAGTGGGGTGCACCGATAACACCACTTTGTCAAACACCGCAAACCCCACCGGGCTGGTGTCGATGCGGCGCAAAATCGGAGGCCCTCCGCGTGATGGCAAGGTGTTTTGAGTGTCAGGTGCGTTTTCTGAATCTGTTACCGTGGCACCCGCAGCAAGACGGCGAAACACCAGTACATCGTATTGCGAGGTGTAGTCGTAGTGAGAGGGTAATTGGTTGTTAAGCAAGTCAGTAATATGCAAATCGACCAGCTGCAGACCGCACACCTTTAGCAGCATGGCCTGAATCTGGCTTTGAATTACTTCAAATTCGCGCCTGCCACACGCCACCCAGATAAACCCTTGTGCCGGTGCTCCCGAGGCCTCCAGTAAAGACAGTTGATCAGTTTCAGTTACGCTGTTTTGGTGGATGTGGAATATGCGCATAACTATCCTTTTTGTTGTAGCAGCCGAGCCGCATCGCGGGCGAAATAGGTCAAAACACCATCGGCACCAGCACGTTTGAAAGCCAGCAGACTTTCCATCATGACAGCGTCATGGTCAAGCCAGCCGTTGTTGGCTGCCGCTTTGATCATGGCATATTCGCCAGACACTTGGTAGGCAAAAGTGGGTACCTTGAAGGTGTCTTTAACGCGTCTTAGAACATCCAGATAAGGCATGCCGGGCTTCACCATGACCATGTCCGCTCCCTCGGCAATGTCCATTGCTACTTCACGCAATGCTTCGTCAGAGTTAGCGGGGTCCATCTGGTACACCTTTTTATTGCTTTTGCCCAGGTTGGCGGCAGAGCCTACAGCATCCCGAAACGGGCCATAAAATGCGCTGGCGTATTTGGCACTGTAGGCCATGATACGGGTGTGCACCAGTTTATCGGCTTCCAATGCTGCGCGAATAGCGCCCACACGCCCGTCCATCATGTCGCTGGGTGCCACAATGTCTACGCCGGCGCGAGCTTGGCAAAGCGCCTGTTGCACCAAAACTTCGACAGTTTCGTCGTTCAAGATGTAACCATCGTTATTCGGGTCGGGAAGCCCATCTTGGCCGTGGCTGGTAAATGGATCCAGCGCAACATCGGTCATGACCCCCAACTCTGGAAATTCATTTTTGAGTGTGCGCACAACCCTTGGCACCAGTCCATCCGGATTGCAGGCTTCTTTGCCATCATAGGTTTTGAGCGAAGCATCCACAACTGGAAATAGCGCCATCACAGGTATGCCTAAATTAACGCATTCTTCAGCCACGGGTAACAGCAAATCCAAACTCAACCTTTCAACCCCCGGCATGGAGCCCACAGGCACACGCTGATGGCTACCGTCAACGACAAAAACTGGATAAATCAGATCATGTGCCGTAAGCAGGTGCTCACGAACCAGGTTGCGTGTAAAACTATCGCGGCGTAAACGACGGGGCCGACCCGCTGGAAAAGGAGCAAATACATTCATGCTCAAAATTGTGCCTCAATTGCAGCCTGCAAAATAGTAAAGTTAGGTGTATGGTTATAGAAAAAATTTATTGATGTCGAACAATTTAACGTTAAAATCTGCAACGGGTAGCAAGCTATCCCCCGCTTTTCCTCCCTGAGCGGGGCCTTGATGTGTGACAGCTAATAGGCTTAAACCCCGGTCTGGTACCGGGGTTTTTTTTGGTCTACACTCTACCCATGCTTTGGGTTAAATCTTTCCATATTATCTTCGTGGCCAGTTGGTTTGCCGGCTTGTTTTATTTGCCACGCATTTTTGTCAATTTGGCCATGGTGCCGGCTGATTCTCAGGCTGAACGTGCGCGGCTGCTGCTGATGGCGCGCAAACTGCAGCGCTTTTCCACCCTGTTGGCTATTCCTGCGGTTTTGTTGGGGCTGTGGCTTTGGTGGGGTTATGGCATAGGGCGCGGCACCGGTCAAGCTTGGATGCATGCCAAGCTTCTGGTGGTAGCGTTGGCTCTGGGTTACCACCACGGTTGCAGTGCGCTGCTTAAACAATTTGAGGCTGGGCAAATGCACCGCAGCCATGTTTGGTTTCGTTGGTTCAACGAGCTGCCGGTACTGTTGCTAACTGCCGCGGTAATTTTGGTGGTTGTCAAGCCGTTTTGATGCGCCGACGCCATGCATAAAACAGCTGCTTGGCCACTGGCAATTATTTATGCAATTTTGGTGGCCTATGCCAGTCTGTATCCTTTTTCTGACTGGCGCAACCAAGGCATTGCGCCATGGGAGTTCTTTAGCGCACCATGGCCCAAATACTGGACAGGGTTCGATGTTGCCGTTAACGTCGCTGGTTACTTGCCTTTGGGGGCGTTGTTGGCGGTAGGTGTTATCCGAACTCGGTTGAGTCGCCATCCTGTGGCACTTGCTGCTGTGTGTGGCATGTTTCTATCGTTGTTGATGGAGGGCTTGCAAAATTACCTGCCCTCTAGAGTGCCCTCGCGGGAAGATTGGCTACTCAATTCTTGGGGTACTTTTGTGGGTGCTGGTTCAGCGGTGGTGTTAGAAAAAGTAGGTGCTCTAGATCGCTGGAGTGCAGTGCGCGCCCGCTGGTTTGTGCCCCATGCACGCGGCGGCATTGTATTGCTTGCAACCTGGCCTTTGGCATTTGTGTTTCCTGCAGCCATTCCACTCGGGGTGGGGCAGGTATGGCAGCGTTTGGAGTTAGGTGTTATAAAAATCTTGCAGGAGTTGCCTTTTTTAAGAGGCATGCCATTGCAGGCAACAGAGTTGCACCCTCTTAAACCTGCCACCGAAATGCTGTGCGTCGCTTTAGGTTTGCTCATTCCTTGTTTGCTGGGATTTTGTATTATTCGCTCTATGCCGCGTCGTTTAGCGTGGGTGGGCATGGCCTTGTGTGCCGGTATGTTTGCCAGTACGCTATCTGCAGCACTTACCTGGGGGCCGGTGCACGCCTGGGTGTGGCTTGATTTGCCAGCAAAAGCCGGTTTGGTGATTGGGTCTATGCTGGCGCTGCTGATGGTGGCAGTGCCTTGGCGCGTGAGCGCTGCTCTGTTGTTGCTGGTGTTAGGGGTGTATCTGAGCCTGCTTAACCAAGCCCCCGAGAGCCCCTATTTTGCTCAGGCTTTAATGTTGTGGGAGCAGGGCAGATTTATTCGTTTTCATGGTTTGGCCCAATGGTTGGGCTGGCTGTGGCCCTATGTTGCAGCGGTATATGTCACTATGTTTTTGGTGCAACGTAATCCCCAAAAGTAAAATAGCACAATGACAACTCCCACCCAAGAAAATTCATCGTATTACCAGCGCCACATCTTTTTTTGCACCAATGAGCGCAAAAATGGAGAGGACTGTTGTGCCCAACAGCAAGCGCAAGAAGCGTTTGAGCACTGCAAACTGCAAATTAAGGCGGCAGGGCTTTCTGGCGTAGGTAAAGTGCGTGTTAATAAGGCAGGTTGCCTTGACCGTTGTGCAGCCGGGCCGGTGGCAGTGGTCTACCCAGAGGCAGTGTGGTACACCTATGTCGATAAACACGATATTGACGAAATTGTTGAGTCGCATCTGAAAAACGGTCAGGTGGTCGAACGTTTACTCACGCCACCCCATTTGGGACGTTAATGGTGCATCCCACCCAAAAAACCAGTTTCATTGGGCCTGCAGGCGTGTTAGAAGCGCTGCTTGATGCGCCCGTCTTGCCCGTTGGTGCAGCGCAGAGGGGTGTGGCTTTTATTGCACACCCGCATCCTTTGTTTGGGGGCACCATGGAAAACAAGGTGGCACAAACGCTGGCGCGTGCCTATGCGCAGTCTGGCTGGCTGGCTGTGCGGTTTAACTTTAGGGGCGTAGGCGGCAGTGCAGGTGCTTATGACGCTGGGCAAGGCGAATTGCAAGATTTGCTGGCTGCCGTCCAGCATTTTGCACCAGAAGGTAACTTTGCCTTGGCCGGGTTTTCGTTTGGAGCCTTTGTTGCCAGTCAGGCGGTTGCGTCAATGTCAGATCAGCGCAAGCCCCACAGCATCGTGTTGGTAGGTACTGCCGCTGGTAATTTTGATGTGGCAACCATACCCCATGCACTGCACCCGCGCGCTTTGATTGTGCATGGCGAGGTTGATGACACCATTCCATTGTCTGCGGTGTTAGACTGGGCGCGTCCCCAAAACCTGCCAATCATGGTTATGCCCGGTGTAGGGCACTTCTTTCATGGCCAGCTGCTACTCTTGCGTAGCATCGTTATGCGCCATATTCATTCTGTAAATCACTAAGTCGCCCGTTGGGCGCGTTTTTCAACCTATGAAGTTATTATTTGTCTGCATTGCATTTGCCCTAAGCTTGAGCGCTTTTGCCCAAACACCCCAGCCCCCTGAAATTGCAGCGCGCTCGTATTTGTTGCTGGACATAACCGCCAATCAAATACTCGCTGCCAAAAATATGGATGCGCCGCTGGAGCCAGCTTCGCTAACCAAACTGATGACGGCCTACGTAGTGTTTGACGCTCTACGTGCTAAAAAAATCGACCTGAAGCAAAAATTGCCGGTGAGTGAGCGTGCTTGGAAAATGCCCGGCTCCCGCATGTTCATCGATCCCAAAATGCAAGTTCCGGTAGAAGACCTGATTAAGGGCATGATTGTGCAGTCGGGTAACGATGCAACCATGGCACTGGCAGAAGGTGTGGGCGGTAGCGCAGAGCGTTTTGTGGAAATGATGAATGCCCAAGCCAAACTGTTGGGTATGCAAGCTACTGGCTATAAAAATCCCGAAGGCCTGACCGAGCCAGGCCACACCACCACCGCGCGTGATTTGGCTACATTGGCGCGGCGCTTGATGTCCGACTTTCCGGATTATGTGGGTTTTTACGCGATTAAAAAATACCATTACCCAGGCACACCAGCGGCCAACGACAGCAATCGTAACTTGTTGCTGTTTCGTGATCCTACGGTGGATGGTCTCAAAACAGGTTTTACCGAAGCTGCAGGTTACTGCATGATCGCAACGGCACGGCGTGAGTTTCCCAATCTCACTTCTGTAGGTGGTAGACGTCTGTTGTCGGTGGTGCTGGGTGCTGCCAACGAAAACGCGCGTGCCAACGAATCGCAAAAACTACTTAACTGGGGCTACACCGCCTTTGACGCAATAAAATTGTTTGACGCGGGGCAAAAGGTTATAAGCCCCACCGTATGGAAAGGCGCGTCTTCCAGTGTGGATGCTGGGCGTAATCATGCCATTGTCGTGGCAGTACCATCTGGCAGTGCCGGTCAAATCAAAACCAGTGCAGAGCGAACGGAGCCTTTAATTGCACCTATTGCAAAAGGGCAGCAAGTGGGCACGTTAAAAGTGGTGTTAGGCGAGCAGATTATTACCCAGGTACCCTTGTTGGCTCTGGATGAGGTAGAACAAGCAGGTGTAGTAGGACGTGCATGGGATGCGCTAAGGTTGTGGATTAGGTAAATTTTTTCCAAAATTACGATCCAGACGGCGCCAATGTCTGAGACACTTGGCCTTGTAAAAAAATTAATTGCCGCTACAAGGAGACACCATGGCACTACGCGCACTCTTGATTATCAGCTTAATGCTGCTCACTGGCTGTAGCCTTGACAGCATTCCATATGCACCTCCGCTCACAGCAGAATCGTGGTGTATCAACCGACCTTGCAGTCCGGTGCAGTTTGGTCCATTTAACTTTGTGCTAAGTGAGCCAACCTCCTCATTGCTCGTGTACCTTTTGGTTGTACAAACCATATGGGCTGCCTATTATTTCTGGTCTAAAGCTGCTGGCCGCAAAACCATGCAATGGTGGGGTGTGCAGTTGTTATTGGGAGGTATTGCGGCATTTTTTGCTGGTACCAGCTACCAGGCTTTTGGCTATGAGCTCAAATGCGCTGGCCGTGAAGCCTGCATCTGGACCAACTGGCTGGAAGTCACCTACAACGTCCTTACTGTATTAAGCATCAACGCGCTCATGGTGGCCGTGTCGTATTCTTCTGCGCAAGGTAAACTGCGCGGAGCCATGCGCTCATTTGCTGCTTTCAGCGCAATTGTGTATTT
>CALPVM020000011.1 GCA_943327015.2 Akkermansia muciniphila | reverse complement strand
TGGCAACGGACCGGTGTATGCAGGAAACTGATGCAATGGAAACTTGCCGTACACGCTTTTGTACGATGCCTGAATAGCGGCGATGTCTGCCTCTTTGTCACCCGTTAAATGGTAGGCATGGAAAACCCCGGACTCTTTGGTTCTGTAGTCTACCTTAGCCAAAAAGATGGGTAAACCACAGTCTTGCGCTACGTGATAAAAACCGGTCTTCCAGGATTCGACCTTGCCGCGTGTGCCTTCAGGGGTAAAAAGAAAGAAAATAGTGCGTGTTTTATGACGATCCACAAACTGCTTGATTTGCTGAACTTGTCCCTGGCCTTTGGATGACCTGTCAATGGGCATGCCACCCAACCATAAAATTAGGCGCCCAATAACGGGAACTTTGCACCAACTATCTTTGATGGAGAAATAAATTTTTACATCAAAAATGATGGCAGCACCCAAGGCATAAAAAATGTCCCAGTTGGAGGTATGCGGCGCTGCAATGGTAATACCGGCACCGTCCGGTACTTGCTTTATGGCCTTCCAACCAGCCAACTTGAAAAAAAACCGAAAAATAAATTGAAGAGTGGCTTTGATGAAATACACATCAAAGATGGTTCTATCGCGAACTTGAGGCTTGTATTGGGACATAGTGAAACCCTAAACGGTTTGTAGATTTATGTAAATGTCTCCCTTTATATTTATCGTGCAGTCTGACGCTGATACATTTAAAGGTACAAAGATTATGCAGCAAAATTGCATTATTTCCACCACATTACAAGCATTACACACAAGGCCACAAAAACAGCTGCAACCCAGACTCCAGTGCTATCAAATGGTAACTTGCCCTGCTCTTGTGTTTGGCCTTTAGTAACTCCTGCTGTTTTAGCCTGCACTGCCTCAGAACCGGCTGCAACCGTTTTTTTGTATCCCGCCAGTTCCGGATGCACAAGGTAAGGCAAATCGGCCAAACTGCGGTTATGTTGCGCCTCGTGGTGTGTTGCTACCTTGGGGTCTAACAGCCGCTCCTCTTTGGGCTGAAGGATGGCCTCCGTGTACAACAAGCCTTCAGCGACTTGGGCGGATTGAATAAAGCGTGTGGTGTCTGTTGCGGCAGGCTGTTGCAAAACTGCAGCTTTAGGTGCTAATGGTTTAACTGGCGGCACGGCTTTTTGCCACTGCATATCACCGTTGGTTTGGCCAGTTTTGTTAAGCATCCGGTAACCTCCAGACAGATATACCCAATATAACCCAAGCACTAATCAGTGAAGCCCCACCCATTGGAATCCAGCCATGCCAAGGCACGGTTCCACCCAAGCTACGCAGATACAGCAAACCACAAAACAGCACCATACCCACAAGCATAAAAGCGCCAGCAATGTGCGGCAGTTGTTGCTGAGGTCTCCAATACGCCAATAGGCCCACCAACAATAAACCTAGCGAATGCATCTGGTGGTACTGCAGCGCAGTTTCAAACCACTGCTGCGTATTAGCAGCAGCAAGCTGCGCTTTGAGTGCGTGTGCGCCGGCAGCGCCCAAAGCCACCGCCATGGCAGCACTGACACAACCCAGCACAAGCCAAATGCGTACAAAAGATTGGTGAGATTTTTGCATCAAGCCAATGTAACCCGCATAAACTTGCGCTTACCCACCTGCAACACATACGTACCTGCAGATAATTTAAGGCCTTTGTCACTTACCACGCTCGCATCTACCCGCACCCCTGCACCGTCAATCAGGCGGTTACCTTCACCACTGGATGCCACCAAGCCGGCTAGTTTAAGCAAGGCCGCAATGCCCACTGCCGCACCGCCCTCACCCAAGGGGAGATGCATTTCAGCAATCTCATCGGGAATACCACCTTTGCTTCGGTTAATAAAATCCTGCTCCGCAGCATCTGCCGCAGCTGCAGAATGAAAACGTGCCGTAATTTCTTTGGCAAGTGCTACCTTGGCATCTTTGGGGTTGCGGCCTGTCTCCACTTCGGCTTTTAGGGCAGCAATGTCAGCCTCGCTCTTGAAGCTGAGCAAAGCATACCAGCGCCACATCAGCACATCCGAGATACTCAACACCTTGGCAAACATGGTGTTGGGCTCTTCACTGATACCGATGTAGTTATTCTTGCTTTTCGACATTTTTTCAACACCGTCCAAACCCTCCAGCAGCGGCATGGTCAAAATGCATTGTGGCTCCTGCCCATACTCAGCCTGCAATTGGCGACCCACCAGCAAATTAAACTTTTGGTCGGTGCCGCCAAGCTCCAGGTCGCTTTGCAAAGCCACGCTGTCATAGCCCTGCATCAGGGGGTATAGAAATTCATGCACGCTGATCGGTGTGCCCGATTTAAAGCGGTCGTTAAAGTCGTTACGCTCCATCATGCGTGCGACGGTGTAACGCGAAGCCAGTTGAATCATGCCGCGTGCGCCCAAGGGGTCGCTCCACTCGCTGTTGTAACGAATTTCAGTTCTGGCGGGGTCCAGCACCAATGCCGCCTGCTTGTAGTAGGTTTGCGCATTGGCCTCAATTTGATCACGTGTCAGGGGTGGACGGGTGGTGTTGCGGCCTGAGGGGTCGCCAATCATGCTGGTAAAGTCACCGATCAAGAAAATCACCGTGTGTCCCAAGTCCTGCAGCTGTCGCATCTTGTTCAGAACGACCGTGTGGCCGATATGAATATCCGGCGCGGTAGGGTCGAGACCTAGTTTGATGCGTAAGGGCTTACCTGTGGCTTCTGAACGTGCCAGTTTTTTGACCCACTCCTCTTGCGGAATAAGTTCATCACAAGCACGTAAAGTGATGTTTAACGCTTCTCGCACACGGTCTGTTACAAGGTAAGCTGAGTTTTGGGCTGGATTCATAAGGGTTTCTTCTTGATAACGCGCACTAAAGGAAGGATATACTCAGACCTCTTTGCCGCAGTGGTGCTGATTTATTAGCCCGATTTTAGTCGCGTAAGCACCCCATTGCACACTTCGTATTTCAAGTTACGCCCTGCTTGGGGCGCACTATGTCATTGGAGCCCTGATTTTGATTCGTGAATTAGCACAAGATTTAGCAGCCAGTGTCGAGCAAATTTCCCGTTTCGTTCAACGTTACCCCCAACGTGTCACTGCCGTTGTAGCTGCGTTACTTATGGTGGGAACGGGCGCAACCTTTGCGGTTGCCAATCTTGCCCCGGATGCAGCAGACCTGACCGCGCACACTGTTATTGAAACTGTTGAAACCCTACCCCTGCAAGCACAAATTGATGCATTGCAGTCGATCAGTCAACGTCTATTTCGTAGTGAAATAACCCGCTCTACCGACACTGCAGATACTTTACTCAAACGACTAGGCGTGTTTGACCCACAAGCTGCTGCATTTATGCGCAACGACAAAACCGTACAAAGTACGCTTTTCGGTCGTGCAGGCCGTAACGTCACCATTGAGACTGGGGACAATAGTGCTCTGCTAAGTTTAAAAGCGCGCTGGAGCCCGCAAGACGATGGTACCTTTAAACGCCTTACCGTTAGCAAAACCAAGCAAGGCTTTCAATCCAAACTAGAGACTCTGCCTTTGGTAGCATCGTCCCGCTTAGCCAGTGGCACTATCCAATCATCCTTGTTTGCAGCAACCGATGACGCGCATATTCCCGATGCAGTAGCCGTTCAAATGGCCGAAATTTTTTCGGGCGATATCGACTTTCACCGCTCCTTGCGTAAGGGCGACCGCTTTTCTGTTATCTATGAAACCCTGGAAGGCGATGGCGAACCCATGCGCGCTGGCCGGGTACTCAGTGCGGAGTTTGTGAATGCCGGCAAAACGCACCAGGCTATGTGGTTTCAAGATGCAGCACAAGCCAGCAAAGGTGGCTATTACACCTTGGCCGGTGAGAGCCTGCGCCGTGCATTTTTAGCGTCTCCCATGGAGTTTTCGCGCGTCACCAGCGGCTTCAAAATGCGTTTCCATCCCATCTTGCAAACATGGCGAGCACACTTGGGTGTGGACTATGCAGCACCTATCGGCACACCTGTGCGCTCTGTGGGCGATGGTGTGGTGGAATTTGCAGGGGTTCAAAGAGGTTTTGGTAATGTCGTCATCATCAAACATGGCAGCGCTAATTCCACTGTATATGCACATTTAAGCCGTATCAATGTTCGCAAGGGGCAAAGCGTAAGCCAAGCTCAGAATATCGGAGCAGTCGGCATGACAGGCTGGTCCACCGGACCCCATTTGCACTTTGAGTTTCGGGTTAACGGCGTTCACCGTGACCCGCAAGCACTGGCTAAATTAAGCGAATCGACACCCGTCAGCGCTTCTGCAAGACCGGCGTTCAATGCTCTGGCTGCTCAAAACCGTGTGCAACTGGCTTCTGCAGCACAAATGCGTGCTACCGCTGTTCAGTAAACTTTTTTTACCAACGGCTCCGCTTGTCATCGCTCTATATCGGTCTTATGTCTGGTACCTCGCTCGACGGGGTAGATGCGGTTTTGGCAGATTTTTCTTCTACGCGCCCCAGCGTTTTGGGGCACTACAGCGTGCCGATGCCGCAGTTGCTGCGCTCCGACCTTTTGGCACTTAACACCGCTGGCGAGAACGAACTGCACCGTGCCGCACTGGCAGCTAACGGACTGGCAAGGCTGTACGCGCAAGCGGTGCACACTCTGTTGTACCAATGCCGCCAACCCATTAGCGCCATCCGTGCCATCGGTGCGCATGGCCAAACCGTGCGCCACCGCCCCCGTGAATTTGACGGTACCGGCTACACCCTGCAACTGAACCAACCTGCCCTATTAGCAGAACTCACTGGGATTGATGTAGTGGCTGATTTTCGGGCGCGCGATGTAGCGGCAGGTGGACAAGGTGCCCCACTGGTGCCGCTATTTCACCAAGCGTTTTTTGGTACTACCCAGTCCTCGACTGCGGTACTCAACATCGGTGGTATCTCTAACATTTCCATACTCAGCCCCAACGCTCCGGAAAACGTTACAGGTTTTGATTGTGGCCCTGGGAATGCCTTGATGGATGCTTGGTGCAAATTGCACACCGGAGCCGAATTTGATAACGCAGGACAGTGGGCAGCCAGTGGCACTGTTCAAGAGGCTTTATTACTGCGCATGCAGCAAGAAACCTTTTTCCATCTGCCAGCACCAAAAAGTACCGGGCGTGATTTATTCAATATGCAGTGGCTGCAACATCAACTCCACGGCCTTGCAACCATGGCGCCGCAAGACGTACAAGCCACCTTAACCGAACTCACCGCTTGGGCCTGTACTACCAGTGTGCTGCTGGCTGTACCACATTGCAAGCAACTGATTGTGTGCGGTGGTGGTGCCTACAACACGCACCTCATGCAGCGCATAGCCCAAGCCCTACCTGAATGCGAAGTTGCTTCATCCGACGTGCACGGTCTGCCTCCGTTGCAGGTAGAAGCAACGGCCTTTGCCTGGCTAGCCCATCAAACCATAGAGCGTAAAACCGCTAGTCTGCCGAGCGTGACAGGCGCTCAAGGCGCGCGTATTTTGGGTGCCATTTACCCCGCATAAAGCCGCTGCATGCAAACCGTTTACATCTCTACTTTTTTAGGCAACCGCTTTTACCCCACCGAGGGGCGGATTGAAGCGATACACATCGAAGACATTGCCCACGGCCTGGCCTACCAATGCCGCTTTAACGGCCAAACCAATCAGTTTTACTCCGTTGCACAGCATAGCCTGATGGTGACAGAGTTGGTGCCGCCAGCCTACCGGCGCGCTGCATTGCTGCACGATGCAGCAGAGGCCTACCTGGGCGACATGGTCAAACCGCTCAAAGTATTACTCCCCGCTTTTGCAGACATTGAAGACAAAGTAACCCAGCTGATTGCGCAACATTTTGACTTGGACTTTAGCGACTACGCACCCATCAAACATGCCGACCTGCAAGCCCTAGCCACTGAAAAACGTGACCTGATGCCGCATTCTGTAGAGCCCTGGAGCTACCTTAAGGGCTTTGACCCATTGCCGGAAGTTATTAAACCATTGAACCCCAACGATGCCAAACGCTTATTTTTGGAAAGCTGGCAACGCTTGAGCACCCCAACGCGCTAAAGCAGCAGCATCACTGATACGTGCATCGACCCAACGGCCACCTGAAGGTGTGTGTTCTTTTTTCCAGAACGGCGCCTGGGTTTTTAAATAATCCATCAAAAACTCGCAGGCCTTAAAACTCTCACCCCGATGCGCTGAGCTCACCAACACCAGCACAATCGGCTCTAGGGGCTTTAAAACGCCTACACGGTGCACAATGCGTGCGCCCAGAATATCAAAACGCACCATGGCTGCATCCACCATGCTTTGCAGTGATTGCTCAGTCATGCCGGGATAATGTTCTAGCTCCAGTGCGGTTAAAGTCTCATTAACATTGTTGGAAGGCTGTAAATCACGCACCGTACCCAAAAAACTGCATACGGCACCTATGCGGCCATCCTGCCCGTGCAAGGCCGCTATTTCAGCAGCCACATCAAACACTCCGGTTTGAACCCGTACCACGCCTAACCCCCTGTTACCGGAGGGAAAAAAGCCACTTCACAGCCGTCCAACAAAGATGCGCTTTCATCTGCCATTATCTTGTTAACAGCCAACCGCACTGCCTCACCACGTGCCAACGCACCACCGCCAACACCACCCCGGGCAATAAGCTGATCTCGCAATTCAGCCAATGTAGCTGCCGATGTTTGCAGCGTTTCTTCTGCTCTGCCCATGGCCTCACGGATCGAGGCAAAATATTTGATGTTAACGACAATCATTACAGCAGGTCTGCAATTGAGATATAGCGCACCATATCGCCATACACAATAGCGCGACTAGGAGGGTTGTCCAAAAGCCCATCGCCCCACGCTAACGATGTAAGCACACCAGAACTTTGATTGGCAAATAAATCCAGCCCACCTTGTGCATTGCGGCGCACACGCAGAAATTCTTGGCGTTTGTCAGCCTGTGGACGGTCAAAATCGGCACGCACCGCTACAGTATGCATGGCCACGTCCTGAACACCTTGCAGGCGCAACAAGAAGGGGCGCACCAAGGCCAAAAATGTCACAAAACTCGAAACCGGATTGCCTGGTAAACCCATAAAGTAGGCACCAGCCACCCGTCCGTATGCGAAGGGTTTACCCGGCTTGATGGCCACTTGCCACAGGTCAAGTGAACCCAAGACTTGCACAGCGGGTTTGATGTGGTCTTCCTCGCCCACCGACACGCCGCCGCTGGTCAAAATCACATCATGCCCTTGTGCAGCGGCACGCAATGTATGAACCGTGGCATCCAGATCATCGGGCACAATGCCTAAGTCAGTTACCTCGCAGCCTAAGCGTGTTAACAGGTGGTGCAAAAAAAATCGGTTCGAGTTGTAAATTGTGCCAGGTGGCATCTCCTGCGGAGTCACCGTCCCCGGCATGATCAGTTCGTTGCCCGTAGAAAATAGCGCAACGCGCGGACGTCGTACCACCTTTACTGAAGCCATGCCCACGCTCGCAGCCAAGCCCAAATCAGCCGCACCTAACCGAGTGCCCCGTGCCAGCACCACACTTCCGCGTGTGACATCTTCACCGGCACGGCGTATCCATTGCCCCGGTATCGGCACACTGTTGATTTGTACCACGGGTCGCTGGCTTGCATCAGCACCTGCTAATTCGCACTCTTCTTGCGGAACCACTGCGTCAGCACCTTCAGGAATCGGTGCGCCAGTAAAAATCCGGGCTACGGTATGGGGTTGCAGCGGCACGGTCTCCGACCCCGCCGTAATACGTTGCGACACAGGTAGTGCGCCATCGCTGCTGTGTACATTGTCACAGCACAAAGCGTAGCCATCCATAGCGCTAGTGTCTTGGGCGGGCACATGCAAAGCAGATACAACATCTTGCGCCAACACGCGACCATCAGCTTGCAATAAATTTACCGTTTCGGTATCTGGCAACACCACCACCTGCTCCAGCAATTGCTGCAAGGCAAGTTCCAGCGTCATTAATGGAGCGTGCGCCATTTAATATCCACAACTTTGTGTAATTAGCACCTTTAATGCCGTGACATCTGCCTGCATGGTTTGCACCCGTTTGGGTAAGGCTTCTATGCCTTCAAACTGCGCCGGGCGATGGGGCAAGCGGCCCAATGCTTCCGCCACGGTGTCCGCAAACTTAATGGGCAAAGCAGTTTCCAGCAGAATAGTACAAACATCGGGGGTGATGTGCTCTAGTGCCACCTTCAAGCCATCGGCAGTGTGCGGGTCAATCACCATGCCACTACGATTGAAAGTGTCGCGCAATGTGTCTATGCGGTTGGCGTGTGTGCTGCTACCACTGACAAAGCCATAGCGCTCAGCCGCCTGGCTAAACACCGGGTCTTTGCTCAGATCAAAAAAGCCATCGCGGTTAATGGCATCGGCGAACAATGCTTTAGTTCGCGCCCCATCTCTACCTAACAAATCAAACACAAAGCGCTCAAAATTACTGGCTTTAGAAATATCCATTGACGGGCTGGACGTCTCTAAGGTGTCGGCAGTACCACGCACACGATAGATACCGGTGCGGAAGAACTCGTCCAGCACATTGTTTTCGTTGGTAGCCACCATCAAACGGTGTATCGGCAAGCCCATCATGCGCGCCACATGGCCGGCACACACATTGCCAAAATTGCCACTGGGTACCGCAAAACTGACTTTTTGATCGTTCGATGTGGTGGCCTGAATGTAGCCCGCAAAGTAATACACCACCTGCGCCAGCAAACGCGCCCAGTTGATGGAGTTGACCGTACCAATTTTGTAACGGCGCTTAAAGTCCAAGTCATTAGACACGGCTTTGACCATATCTTGACAATCATCAAACACTCCTTCAACAGCAATGTTATAAATGTTGTCATCCATCAAACTGAACATCTGCGCCTGTTGGAACGGGCTCATGCGCCCGGCAGGGCTGGTCATAAATACCCGAATTCCCTTTTTACCACGCATGGCGTATTCGGCAGCACTGCCGGTGTCGCCACTGGTGGCCCCCAGAATATTTAACTCTTCGCCACGGCGTGCGAGCTCGTACTCAAACAAATTGCCCAACAACTGCATGGCCATGTCTTTGAACGCCAGCGTGGGTCCATTAGACAAAGCCTCTATCCAAATCTCGTTATTGAGATGGCGCAAAGGTACAATTTCTTTAGTACCAAACACTTCTGGGGTGTAGGTTTTGCGGCATAAAGCGCGCAAATCATCCGCAGGAATATCGTCAATGTACAGTGACAAAACCTCAAATGCCAGCTCTGCATAGCCTTGCTGCTGGTACACATCGCGCAAGCGACTTAAAGTGGCATCTGATACAACAGGGTACGACTCTGGCAGGTACAAACCACCATCAGGGGCTAGTCCTTCTAACAGAATTTCACAAAAACGCCGGCCTTGGGCAGGATCTGTAGCATTTGCGCGGGTAGAGATGTAACGCATTAAGCCAACTCCTCTTTACGGATACGCGCAATCGGCTGCAACACAGTTGGCAGCGCCTGCACTTGGGCTATCGCGTTATTCATATCAGACTCTTTGCACTCGTGCGTCAAAATAACCAAATCGGTTTGCGCAGCGCCCAATGCAGGGTCTTGCACTTCGTCGGCTTCACGCTGCAGCACTGCGTCGATATTGATGCCGGCTTGCGCCAAAATTCCGGTTAATTGCGCTAAAACACCCGCCTGATCAGCCACACGCAAACGCAAATAGTAGCTGCTCCGTACCTCACCCATCGGCAAAATCGGCAAGTCACTCATGGCATCGGGCTGGAAAGCCAAATGCGGCACACGCTGCGCTGCTTCAGCACTATCCAAGCGTGCAATGTCCACCAAATCTGCAATCACGGCACTTGCCGTGGGCTCAGAACCGGCACCCTTGCCGTAATACAGCGTGGTACCTACCGCATCGCCATGGGCAACCACTGCGTTCATGGCACCTTCTACGTTAGCGATAAGACGCTTGGCCGGCACCAGGCACGGGTGTACGCGCAGCTCAATGCCTGTTTCCATGCGCTTGGTGATGCCCAAAAGCTTGATGCGGTAGCCCAACTGCTCGGCATATTTAATGTCAGCAGCACCCAGCTGGGTAATGCCTTCTACATAGGCTTTGTCAAACTGTACCGGTATGCCAAATGCCATAGCCGACATCAGGGTGAGTTTATGCGCTGCATCAATACCCTGAATATCAAAAGTTGGATCTGCCTCTGCATAACCGAGACGTTGCGCTTCTTTGAGCACCACGTCAAAGTCCAAGCCCTTGTCACGCATCTCGGACAAAATAAAGTTGGTGGTGCCGTTAATGATGCCTGCAATCCATTGAATGCGGTTGGCGGTCAAGCCCTCGCGTAGTGCTTTGATAATCGGTATACCACCAGCCACAGCCGCTTCAAACGCCACCATCACTCCCTTGGCAGAGGCAGCAGCAAAAATTTCGGTGCCATGCACTGCCAGCAGCGCTTTATTGGCAGTGACCACATGCTTACCAGCAGCAATGGCTTCAAGCACCAAGGCTTTGGCAATGCCGTAGCCGCCAATCAGCTCAATCACAACGTCAATATCGGGGTTAGCAATAATGGCGCGTGCATCATTCACCACAGCCACGCCCTCGCCCACTACCGACTTTGCACGCTCTACGTCCAAATCTGCCACCATGGTAATTTCTATACCGCGCCCGGCACGACGCACAATTTCATCCTGGTTGCGCTTGAGCACATTGAATGTGCCGCTACCCACTACCCCAATGCCCATCAGGCCTACTTGAATCGGTTTCATATCATCTCTTTAAAAAATAAATCAGGTACCGTGACGTTTACGGTACAGCTCCAAAAAGCGCGCCACACGGCCAATGGCTTCACGCAGATCATCCTCATGGGGCAAAAATACAATGCGGAAATGATCCGGCTTCGGCCAGTTAAAGCCGGTGCCCTGCACCAGCATCACGCGCGTTTCTTGCAGCAGTTCCAGAAAAAACTGCTGGTCGTCCTCAATCGGGTACATCTTGGGATCGAGCTTAGGAAACATGTACAAAGCCGCCGATGGTTTAACGCATGTAACCCCCGGAATAGCGGTAATGAGCTCATAGGCCAGATCGCGCTGGCGGCGCAAACGGCCACCCTCGCCCACCAATTCGTTAATGCTTTGGTGGCCACCCAAGGCGGTTTGAATCGCCCACTGCCCTGGCACATTGGCACACAAGCGCATGTTGGAGAGCATATTCAGCCCCTCAATATAGTCACGCGCGGGCTTTTTGTCACCCGACACCGCCATCCAACCCGCACGGTAACCACAGGAGCGATAGCTCTTAGACAAGGAGTTAAAAGTGAGCGTCAACACATCGTCACTCAGTGATGCAATGGCCGTATGGCGGGCATCGTCATACAGTACCTTGTCATAAACCTCATCGGCAAAAATCACCAACCCGTGTTGGCGCGCTAACGCCACAATTTCTTTCAGCAACGCATCCGAATACAAAGCACCGGTCGGGTTGTTGGGGTTAATCACCACAATGCCCTTGGTACGCGGTGTAATTTTGGCGCGAATATCATCCAGATTCGGCATCCAGCCATTGGACTCATCGCACACATAATGCACTGGTGTTCCACCAGACAAACTTGCAGCTGCCGTCCACAGCGGATAGTCAGGTGCGGGCAATAGCAATTCATCGCCATTGTCCAACAAGGCATTGGTAGCCATCACAATCAGCTCGCTGGCGCCATTGCCCAGGTAAATATCGTCCAGCGTTACGCCCTTGACACCCTGCTTTTGGGTCTCATGCATCACCGCTTTACGCGCGGCAAAAATACCCTTACTGTCTGAGTAACCAGCAGAATTGGGCAGGTTACGAATCATGTCCTGCTGAATTTCTTCGGGCGAATCAAAACCGAACACAGCCAAATTGCCGATGTTGAGCTTGATGATTTTTTGCCCGTCTTCTTCCATCTGGCGCGCACGGTCCATGATGGGGCCACGGATGTCATAACAGACATTGGCCAGTTTGGCAGATTTGCGTATGGTTTTCAAAGCCCCTCCAGATATCACCGATACAAGACGAAACCTATAATTTGACCACAGATCTGCTGCATTTGCGTATGCAGACTATAACCAATTGAACCCTAAATGCCATGAAACTTGTGCCAGACTCCTTACAAGGCTACTCAATTACCGGTTATGGGCCGGGTTGGGTTTCGGTAAATGGAGAAAAAAACCTCACCAGTGTCATCGTCAGTGCCAACGGCATCACCCAGTGGAATTGCGATTCATTTGAAAATCTGTCGCGCCAGCATTTTGACCAATTGGCCGCACTCAACCCTGAGTTAGTTTTATTTGGCAGCGGGGAACGCATTCGTTTCGCACAGCCACAATGGCTTCAAAACTTGTATGCTCTACGTATTGGGGTTGAAACCATGGACACACAAGCTGCATGCCGTACCTATAATTTTTTAGCTGCCGAGGGGCGTAAAGTGGTAGCAGCTCTATTGTTGTAACTAAGCAAAGCCGAATCTAGCGCTTACAACCTTTTCAGAGTAAAATACGAGGTTGCTGTCTAAATCTACTTTTGACAGACGTTTGTAGTCTATTTAAACAGCCCGTTTTTGTACCTGAGATTTTTTATATTTATGGCGATCGTTGTCAACAAACTAATACCTGAATTTGAAGCCAACGCAACCGGCGGAATAAAGGTTACCAACACTACACACGTCGGTACAACTGTCATTTTGTACTTTTACCCAAAAGACAATACCCCCGGATGCACCACAGAGGCCATGCAATTTCGTGACAAATACAAAGATTTTGTCAAAGCTGGCGCCACCATTTTTGGTGTATCGCGCGACAACATGAAATCACACGACGAGTTCAAAACCAAACTCGAACTCCCTTTCGAACTGATTGCCGATACCGAAGAAAAAATGTGCCATATGTTTGGCGTGGTTAAAAATAAAATCATGTATGGCAAAAAGGTCAAAGGCATTGAGCGCAGCACCTTTTTAATTGGCGCTGATGGCACTCTGAAAGAAGAATGGCGCGGCCTGAAAGTTCCCGGCCATGTAGACGAAGTACTCAAATCTGTCAAAGCCCTTCAAAAAGCCCCATAAGCCTTTGCTTTTTGAGAGCTAAATTCATTGACGGGTAGCTAAGGTCATGCATAATGGTTTGCATGCCAATGCCACCTGCCCCCACCAAACGCGCCGACCGGCTTTCACAAGCTACCTTGGAGACTCCAGCACCTCGTGCTGCGCGCCCTCCGCGAAAAGCTGCAACTCCCGCAACAGATCTAGCACCGCAAGCTGCTGAACCGAGAGCTGTTGCAAAGCCTGCCAAAAAAGTAGCGGCTACCAGCAAAAAACCAGAAAATACACCATCAGCTGCATCTACTGTTGCCAATACAACAGTGCACAGCGCTCCAGTCAAAAAGCCAACACCTACAGGACCTTCCAAGCTGTTTGTGCTTGACACCAATGTGCTGCTGCATGACCCGATGTGCTTATTCCGCTTTGAGGAACACGACATCTACCTGCCCATGATCGTGCTCGAGGAGCTAGACGGGCACAAAAAGGGCATGACGGAAGTAGCGCGCAATGCTCGCCAAACCAGCCGCACCCTCGACACATTGGCGGGTACACCGGGTGCCGACATTACTGCCGGCTTCCTGCTCAACAGCACCGGCCATCGGGAGGCCGGTGGCAGGCTGATGTTCCAAACCCAGCCCCTGAACTACTCGCTTCCAACCAGCCTGCCTCAAGGCAAAGCCGATAACCAAATTTTGGGCGTAGTTGAAGCCTTGCGCCAGACCTATGCACCACGTGAGGTGGTGCTGGTATCCAAAGATATCAACATGCGCGTCAAAGCACGCGCACTAGGCTTGGCAACCGACGACTACCAGAACGACAAAACGCTAGAAGACGGCGACCTTCTTTACTCCGGCTCCCTGGCTTTGCCTGCTGATTTTTGGGCAACGCACGGCCAAAGCGTCGAAAGCTGGCAGCAAGGCGCGCATACTTTTTACAAAGTTGATGGTCCCATTGTGCCGCAAATGCTCATTAACCAATTTGTGTACTTTGAAGCCCCCGGTGAGCCCAGTCTGTATGCGCGCGTTACCGAAATTCGGGGCACCACAGCAGTGCTCAAAACACTCAAAGACTTTACCCACCTCAAAAATGCTGTCTGGGGTGTAACCACCCGCAACCGCGAGCAAAATTTTGCCATGAACCTGCTCACCGACCCCGAGGTTGACTTTGTCACCCTCACCGGTACAGCAGGCACGGGTAAAACCCTCATGGCGCTGGCAGCGGGTTTAACCCAAGTACTGGATGACCGACGCTATACCGAAATTATTGTTACCCGCGCCACAGTGAGCGTGGGCGAAGATATCGGCTTTTTGCCAGGCAATGAAGAGGAAAAAATGGGGCCTTGGATGGGAGCCTTGGACGACAACCTCGAAGTTCTTGGCAAAAGCGACACCAGCGCCGGTGAATGGGGCCGCGCCGCCACCAACGAGTTGATTCGTAGCCGCATCAAAATCAAAAGCATGAACTTCATGCGCGGGCGCACATTTTTAAATAAGTATGTGATTATTGATGAGGCACAAAACCTTACACCTAAGCAAATGAAAACCCTGATTACCCGTGCGGGGCCGGGCACCAAAATCATTTGTATGGGTAATTTGGCGCAAATTGATACCCCCTACTTAACCGAAGGCTCATCCGGACTGACCTTTGCCGTAGACCGCTTTAAAGGCTGGCCACATGGTGGTCATATAACCTTGGCACGTGGTGAACGGTCTCGCTTGGCCGACTTTGCCAGCGAGGTTTTGTAGCTTTAACGGTTAGTAGTCACCGCCACCACCACTGGCCAGACTCTCAAATTTGGTAATCTGGCGCAGGAATGCCAGTTTTACCGTGCCGGTGGGGCCATTACGCTGCTTGGCAATAATCACCTCCGCCACGCCGGGCTCCTTGCAGGCGTCTTTGGTGTAATACTCGTCACGGTAAATAAACATAATGATGTCTGCATCCTGCTCGATAGCACCCGATTCACGCAAATCGCTCATCATAGGACGTTTGTCGGGGCGCTGCTCCACACTTCGGTTAAGCTGCGAGAGCGCAATCACCGGACATTTAAGCTCACGCGCCAGCATCTTCAGTCCACGCGAAATTTCACCCAACTCCGTGGCACGGTTATCACCATCACTGCTGGTACCACTCATGAGTTGCAAATAATCGACCACTATCAAGCCTAACTGGCCACACTGGCGTGACAAACGGCGTGCATTGGCGCGTAATTCGCTCGAATTTAGACCTGCACTTTCGTCAATGTGCAAAGAAATAGTACGCAGCTTTTCAATCGCCTCTGACAAGCGTGGCCATTCTTCGTCGGTCAGTTTGCCGGTACGCAAATGCCCTTGATCAATACGCCCAATAGAGCCCACAATACGGACCGCCAACTGGGCTGCACCCATTTCCATCGAGAACACTGCCACCGGCAAGCCCTCTTTAAGCGCCACATGCTCGGCAATGTTAATGGCTAAAGCAGTTTTACCCATCGATGGGCGCGCAGCCAAAACAATCAAATCACCGGCCTGCAAACCTGCCGTCATGCGGTCCAAATCGTAAAATCCAGTCGGTACACCGGTAACATCATTCGGGTTGTCGGCCATCTCCTGCACGCGGTCGAGTAGCTTGACCACCAGCGAGTCCATGGACTGAAACCCTTGACTATTTCGCTTACCCTGCTCCCCGATTTTGAAGATTTTTTGCTCGGACTCGTCCACAATCTCAGATACCGCCCGCCCATTGGTACTAAAAGCATTGGTGGCAATTTCGTCGCAGGCGGTTACCAGTTTGCGCAAAATAGATCGGTCGCGCACAATCTCGGCATAACGCCGGATGTTGCTTGCACTAGGCACATACTGAGCGAGCGCATTCAAATATGTGAGGCCACCAACTTCTTCGGCCTTACCCTGGCTTTGCATATGCTCATACACAGTAATCACATCTGCTGGTTTGCTGCCATTGATCAGAGAACCGATTGCGGCATAAATTAGACGATGCTCGTAACGGTAAAAATCGGTATCGAGCAGCACATCCCCCACGCGATCCCAAGCTGCGTTATCAAGCAGCAATCCACCCAAAACACTGGATTCACCTTCAATCGAGTGCGGCGGAATTCGCAATTGGGCAATTTGGCGGTCGGGTATATAGTCTTCAGCTGCAGAGATTACGGCGGACATGGTGGGTTCCTTCAGAACTTCAATACTACGATGCAGATGCTTGGATGTCGAGAGCAAAGGCGGGGGATAAACCTTGGATAAGCTGTGAATAAAAGGTGCACAAAAAGGGAAAAAGCCGCGAGAGGCTACCCCCTTGCGGCTTTAAACAGAGCAAAGAAAACGCTGTAACTTAAGCAGTTTCGCCGTAGACGGACACAGTAATATCAACCACCACATCGGTATGCAGAGCCACGCTGACAGTGCTGTCACCTACGGTTTTGAGAGGGCCATTAGGCATACGTACTTGCGCTTTGACCACTTTGTAACCGTTTTTATTCAGTTCTTCGGCAATGTCAAAATTGGTGACAGAACCAAACAAACGACCATCGACACCGGCTTTTTGGGTCAGTTTAATGGCAGTACCACCGAGCTTGCCGCCCAATGCCTGGGCTTCAGCCAATTTGGCAGCAGCCAGCTTTTCCAGCTCAGCACGCTTGGCTGCGAACTCAGCTTTGGCGGACTCAGTAGCACGGCGTGCACGGCCTGAGGGAATCAAAAAGTTGCGGGCATAACCGTCTTTAACCTTAACGATTTCACCCAAGTTACCGAGATTGACAACCTTGTCAAGAAGAATAATTTGCATGGTTGTTACTCCTTAGATCTTGTGCTGGTCGCTGTAAGGCAACATGGCCAGAAAGCGGGCGCGCTTGATGGCAGTATTGAGCTGACGCTGGTAAATGGCACGGGTGCCAGTCAAACGTGCGGGGATGATTTTGCCGTTTTCAGCAATAAAGTCACGCAATGTGTCGATGTCTTTGTAGTCGATTTCTTCTACGCCAGTAACAGTAAAGCGGCAAAAACGCTTACGTTTAAACAGCAGTGATTGGGTATTGCGCTTAGGGCGCTTGTCTTTATTGAAACGTTTTGGTCCGGGCATGATGGACTCCTAAAAATTAATCTTGCAAAAATTCTTGAATATGAAAAACAACCGACTTACCCTTGAGCGCATTAGCCATAAATCCTTGAAATTTCCAAGCACTGCCTACGGCTTGCTTGGCAAGGGTTTCAGCCACAGCTCCAAAAGCTACTGCTTTTAAAGCCACATTAACGGTTCTTACACCTGCTGCCTGCGTTTGTTGCGAACTATGTTCAAGCCGCATATTTAACGCTGGAAGTCCGGATGGCGTGTAGCGCATGGGTTCAACCTCTGCAATACAAGCACTCAGAACCAGTAAATTTGTAAGCACTCCGTACAGGCTAAATTATCTGGTTGCTAGCTACTTCAGGCCAGATACTCAGCCTGCTGCGCTTTGCGGGCGTCTTCACGCTCTACGGTTTTCATCATAGAAGATGGGCCGGTTTCGGCTTTCTTCTTCAAAACAGAAAGGTGGCGCAACACAGCAACATTAAATTTAAATGCATGCTCCAACTCAGCCATAACTTCTTTACGTGCTTCGATGTTCAGGCAAATGTAGTGTGCCTTGGCAAGCTTGTT
>CALPVM020000010.1 GCA_943327015.2 Akkermansia muciniphila | reverse complement strand
GTGAGTGCTCGGTGGAGTTGATTGGTACGGTCTAACACTGCTGCTTCGAGTTGGTCTTGGTTAGCGCGCAGGGTGGCCAATTTTTCGGACTGAAAGACGACGACTTGTTGTTGTGCGGTTTCACGTTCACGCCGCTCTCGCAGCACAATGATGGCCAGTGCCAGTGCCAGTAGCAGCATTTCTAGGGTGGATGCTATTTGTAGTGCATAAGCGGTGATGGAGTTGGTCGGTAACCAGCCTAGTGCCCGTAACGAGGCCGTTGCTGCTCCAAGCATTAACGCCACCCATGCCAGCGAAAAAAAACGGATACTCCAGTCATTACGGCCAAGCACTTGCAGGCAACCCATCACAATAACGGCGGCAAGCAGCAAAAGATTGAACATCATGAACACGTGAATTTGCGAAACCGGATACCCCCAGACGACTGATCCGGCTAGCAAGGCGGACAGTGTTGTCAAACCAACACTGCATATTTTCAGTAACAATTTGATCAACGGATGCGTTTGGTATGTTCGCAGATAGGTGTAGACCATCAGCGAGGCAAATGTGGCAGAAAATCCAAGTAGCGTACCTTGAGAAACTTCGTCAAAATTTGGGGCATCCGGCCATAAATAAAGACGGCCATAACCGTTGCCGGCCAGCATGCCAAGGCACAGAAAAAACGCATACAAACTGTAGTGCAAAAACCGCAGGTCACGCAGGGCAACGCTGATCATCAGGTTGTACAAAATGAGTGAAATCAGTACGCCGGTATACAAAAACTGTAACGCAAGCACCTGGTGCTGGTGGCGGCTGAATGCATCCGGTGTCCAAATAGCCAATGGAATGGTCAGTGCATAGCTGGAGGTTGCACGCAAGTAATAATACTGCGGGCTAGTCTCGAGCCTTACAGGAAACGCAAAATGCCGGTGAAACAGCGGGCGGCTTGCCAAACTGCGTTGGCTCCCAGTGTTGATGACTTGGCCATTGGGGTGGTAAAAATCCAGTGTGTTGAGATTGGTGTAGGGTACCTCCAGCAGCCAACTGCCAGGATCAAGGTGTCCGCGTTGCAACTCAAGTCGTATCCAATAGGCGGAACGGGTAAAGCCAAAGTTCAGTGTATCTACGCCGGAGGCAACGGGCTGGAATCGGTTGAAATGTTGTGGATTGCGAACATCCTCCACAGTGAGAGATCCGGAGGGATCTTCGAGCACCTCAATCCAAGGGTTGAGGGTAATTGCTTGGGGTTGGGCTTGCAGAGAAACCGCCTTAGCCCAAGTGCAAAGACCCAGAAGCAGCCCCAATATGCCCATTTGACAAAAAAAACGGATGCGTAATGGCGTAAACATGGTGAGATTATCTCTGGCAGATCTTGGCCTTGTGGGCGAACTTCTGACAAATTCCGACATTTTGGTAAGCTGTGATCAAAATCAAACGGCTTGTGCTAGGATGAAAGATTCGTTTAAAAAAGGCACATTTATGTTTGAACAAGTCGTACCAGTCAACAAAGACCGTCATGCAGGCAAAAAAATCCGCATGAGCAATGATTTCGGTTTTGCATCCAAATTCCACGTGGCTTATGTCACGTTGCACGAATTTGCCCGCGCTGCTTCCATTTACCCCGTTGTTTTTTTAGAAGACAAAGCCAGTGACGAATTCCGTCCGGTGGTGCTGATGGGTCTGGATGCAGGCGAAAACCTGTTTATCGATGCCCAAGGTCAATGGGCTGCTTCGTATATTCCGGCCATTATCCGCCGTTACCCATTTGCTTTAACCAAAGCTCCCGAAGCCGACCGCTACATTGTGTGTGTAGACGAGGCCAGCAACTTGATTAGCGACACCGACGGCGCAGCTATGTTTGATGAGCAGGGCAACACCACTCAGGTGATTGAAAACGTCAAGCGTTACCTGAGCGAATTGCAGCAAATGGACCAAATGACCCATGAGTTTTCTAAATTCCTGGTGCAAAACAATTTGCTCACTCCTTTGAACATGCGCGTGAACGCTGCAGACCAGGTGCGTAACATTACCGGCTGCTACGTGATTAACGAAGAGCGCCTGAATAACTTCTCAGATGCTAAGTTCCTTGAAGTGCGCCAAAAAGGCTATCTGCCTGCTATTTATGCCCATTTGATTTCTCTGTCGCAAATTGAGCGTCTGGCTTCCCTCAAAAAGCCGGCAGCAGCAGAGGCCAGCGTAGCGGTTGATGCTGTGAACGCACCCACAACCGATACCGTGCAGTAAGCCATGAAGCCGCTGATCACCTCTTTTTCTGGGCGGCTTTGCGCCACTGCGCTGGCTATTGCATGTGCTTTTCCTGCGCTGGCGCAGGATCAATCGCAGCCTGCCGGTTCGGTGTCGGCTGTTGCGCCAGTAGCGTCTTCGACATCCTGGACCCTGAAAGATTTGATCAGCCGCCTACGCGCTGAGAATAAAACCATCCGATCTAAACAAACCGAGTCGCGTATTGCCGCTACCGGGGTAGATCGTGCAATGTCTGCATTTCAGCCCACCGTTTCGGTGTCGGCTGTGCGCGGCATTAGTGAAACCAAAAATTCGTTTGAAGAAGACCTGGTTCGTAAAGATCTGGGCATTTACCGGCGCGAGAGTAACGATTACAACCTGGGCTTGACGCAGTTGCTCTCAAGCGGTGCCAAGTTGGAGCTAAAAACATCGTTGTCCAACTACGTTACTAACAATAATTTGCTTGACCCCGGTCGCCCGCCTGGTGTCTACGACGCTAAAACCCAATACGGTATTACCATTACCCAGCCTTTAATGCGCGATGCCGGCAGTGAAGTCACCATGGCGCGGGTTAACGTGGCCAAGCTCGACACGACATCAGCCGAACATACGGCGCGCGAAACCGAAACCAGCGTGGTGGCCGAAACCGCCATGGCTTACCACGAGCTAACCTTGGCGCAGCAACGTGTGGTAGCTGCGCGCGAGAAAATCCAAAATGCTCAGCGTTTGTTGTTGGAAGCACGAGCCATGAATGTGGCAGGGCGCTTGCCCGATGCCGATGTGTGGGAGGTAGAGAATGCGCTGTCACGTTATAAAGCCGGTTTGAGTGAGGCACTGCAGGGTGAGCGTGAGCGTTCCAATCGTTTACGCACTACTATTTTATCCGTGGCCGCGCTTGATGTTAACAACTTGCGTACCGCCGATGCCATGCCAGCTGTAATGGTTTTGAAGGTTAGTCCGCAAGACGCCCTGAATGTGGCACTGTTACGGCGCGATGATTATTTGATGCGCAAAGTGCAAGTCGAGCGTGAAGCGGTACAGGTTTCTTACTCTGAGAACCAAATGAAGCCGCGCGTTGACTTGGTGGCGTCTTACGCCAAAGGCGCTTTGGAATACACCAACGCCATTACGTCATGGCCCAATGGCGCTTCCGACTACCCTACATGGTCTATGGGGCTACAAATGTCTCTCCCCTTGGGTAAAAACCGCCAGGCCCAGGCTGATATTGAGGCCGCTATGCTGCGTCAAACCGATGCAGCATTGGCGCTCAAAGCTCTGGAGGTGCAGATTGCCAACGATATTGACACCAGTTTTTCCATGCTCAATAGTGCATTGGAACGCTGGCAGCTTTGGAGCGATGTGCATGCCCGTGAAATCCAGCAACTGGAAGCAGAAAAGCTCAAGTTTGCGGCCGGCCGCAGCGATGTGCGCGAGATTTTATTGCGCGAAGAACGCGTAGTTAACTCGTTGTTAAGCACCCAGGAACAGCAGCTGGCATTTGCCCGCGCCGAACTGATGCTGCAAGCGGCGCAGGGTACGCTGCTGGATCGTTTCCAGTAACCCAGTCAGCAGGTACATAAAGGGTGAAACATACATTTTTTAACTGCCGAACTTTGGTTGCACAGTGTTTTAGCTATGCACTGGCCGCAATTTTTTCTGCCGGGGTCGGGGCGCAAGACAAGCCAGCAGCGGCGGTGCTTGCGCCGGGCATGACCCAGGCCATGAAAGATACCAAACTGGGTATGTCGGTTGCAGGTCGGGTGGATGCTGTGTTGGTGCGTGAAGGGCAGCGTGTACGTGCCGGTCAGGTTTTATTGCACTTGGATCGGCAGGCCGAAGCGCTTGAAGTCCAGCGTCGCAAACTATTGTTGCAGGATAACTCGCGTTTGCAAGAGTTGCGTGCTAAAGAAGTGGTGCTGAAAACCCAAATTGAATCGTTACGCCCTTTGGTCGGAACGGGTGCAGTATCGCGCAAGGTGCTTGAAGACGAAGAAATGGCACTGGGAACCGTGATGTCCGAGCGCAAAGCGCTCGAAATTGCTAAACAACGCGAGCAGGTAGAGCTGAATTTGGCAGAAGATGCCTATGAGCGGCGCCATTTGCGCTCCCCGATTCATGGCATTGTTACCAGAGTGGTTCCTAAAACGGGTGAGAGCATTGGTGCCCATGAGCCATTGGTCAATGTGGTCGATGTCAGCCGGGTGCGTTTTGTGGGTAATATTCCTTCGGTCCAAGGTGCGCGGCTGCGCGAAGGTGCCAAGGTAAAGATTCAATTTGGTGCGCAGGACAATATACTAACCCGTGTCGCTAAAGTGGTGTTTGTATCTCCAGTGACCGATCCGGCCAGTGGGCTGATAGAGGTGATTGCCGAATTTGACAACGCGGATGGTTCTATCCGGCCCGGTGTCATGGGTCGCCTGACTTTTTAAGACACCTGAGCATGCCAACCGACGTTTCCAAGGACTCCACACAGACTGTCCTGCAGGGAAGTAACCACCTCGTGGCTTTGGGCTGGTTGGATGCAGAAACCGATGTTTTTTGGGCCCATTATCTGCAGGCGGTCGGTCAGGCGCTTACAGCGCGACGGGTCATGATTTTGGCCTCTGCTGTGGGTAAGCCATGGCAGGCGCGTTCGCAGTGGCCGGCTTCGGGCGCCGAGCGAGCTACCGACGCCGATTGGACTTTGCAATTACTGGGGCAGATGGTTTCAGATGCGCCCCTGGTGCGGCGCCAGCTGCAGGGCGGGTTGTCACTGGTGGTTACTTTGCAGGGACAGGCTGCTGGCCAGATGCTGGTGCTGGTGGCGCTGGATGTTGAGCCTTCGGTCTGGACCGATGCGTCTCTGTCGGCTTGGGCGCTATTGGCAGCGGCAATTCCACTGCAGTGGCAGCTAGCGCGTGGCGCAGAGACTTCAGATGCAACAGCCACTCCAGAAGATGCCGCGCTGGAGGTTACAGCGCAAAATACAGACCGCTCTGAGCGTTTGCATGGTATTTTGCGCATGGTGGTTCAGTTGCAGCAGGAAACCCGATTTATGGCGATGGCCATGGCACTTTGCAATGCGCTGGCCTTGCGTTTTGCCTGCGAGCGGGTGTCGCTAGGCTGGGAGCACGGGCGGGTGCTGGAGCTTACCGCGGTAAGCCACGTCGAGCAGTTTGACGCCAAGTCACAGGCTACGCGCGCACTCGAAGCCGTTATGGATGAGGCGCTGGATCAAGATGCCGTGTTGTCGTACCCTGCTGCTGCGGGTATGCAAGACCATGTGTTGCGTGCCCATAAGGCTTATAGTGAAACTCTGGCTGTGCCGCACTTGACAACCGTACCGCTGATGCATACCGATAACGCAGCGGCGGTGTTGTGTTTGGAGCGTAATGCGGGCGTGTTGACTGATGCCGAGTTGTGGGAGCTGGATTTGATGGGTGCAGCGCTTGCCCCGTGGCTAAGAAGTTTGCACGCTCGTGACCGCTGGTTTGGTGCACGCTGGTGGTCGGCTATGCAGGGTTGGGGTAAGGTGTGGCTGCAGCCCCGGCATACTGCGTACAAACTGGCAGGCGTGGTGGGCGTGTTACTGTTGCTGTTGTTAACTTTTTTGCCTTGGCCGTACCGGGTGGATGCTACGCTGGCCATCAGAAGCCAGGATTTGCTGTTTATGCCAGCGCCTTTTGATGGTTATTTGCGTAAGGTGCATGTGCAGGTTGGGGACCAGGTGCAGCCCAATGCCATTTTGGTGGAACTCGACACCCGCGATCTGGAGCTTGAAGCCTCGATGTCCGAGGCCGATTGGGTGCGCCATTCGCGCGAATCTGAAAAAGCCCTCGCGGCCAATCAGTTAGCCGAGATGCAGATTTCTGCCGCACGTGCCCTGCAGTCAGCCGCACGTTTAGAGATGATTCAGCACCAATTGGCACACGCTCAGGTGCGCGCGCCCTATGCATCGGTGGTGATTGAGGGCGACATCCAAAAAAATCTGGGTGCCCCTGTGCGTAAGGGCGATTTGCTGCTCAAGCTGGCCCAAACCAGCAATGCTTATTTAGAGCTGGAAATTGACCAAGCCAGTATCCATGAGGTTAAGGTCGGTAGTCGTGCCGAGTTTGCGTTGGTAGGACGTCCGCAAGACCGTTTTGGCATCACGATCAAGCGCATTGACCCCGCTGCAACCACCCGCGATGGACGCACGTTTTACCTGGCACGTGCCGATGTGGACGGGAGTTTTAGGCCTGACTGGCGCCCCGGCATGGGCGGTAATGCCAAGATTGAGGCAGGTACCCGCAGCCCGCTTTGGATTATGACGCACCGCACCGTGCGCTTTTTGCGTGAGTTTTTCTGGCTATGAGCCTAGAAGAAGCCGACGCCCGTACCTTCAGCGATGCCTGGCACCGTGTGGCGCAGGTGCGTTTGCGCTTGCGTACCAGTGTGGTGGCGCAGCGCCAGTTTTTCCGGGGCGAGCCTTGGGTGGTGTTGCGTGATCGTTTTAACCATGAGTGGTTTCGCGTCAGTCCCGATGCCTGGACATTTTTGTGCCGCCTAGAAAATGGTGCTACCGTAGACGAAGCCTGGAGCCAGTCGGTAGCACTGGATGCCGCACGGGCATTGACGCAAGAAGAAGTAGTGCAGCTGCTCGGGCAGCTTAATCTGTCTAATTTGTTGCTGTATGACCGTGCTGACTCGCAGGCGAGTCTGTTTGAGCGGCTGAAAAAGCGCAAATCGCGAGAACTCAAGGCGCTTTTGATGGGGTTTTTGTCGATCAAAATTCCTTTGTTCGACCCCGACCGCCTGCTGGACCGCGCATTGCCTTTTATACGTATCGTATTCGGCCCGGTAGGCATTGCGCTGTATCTAGCCTTGGTTTTGATGGGACTCAAGGCTGTGGTCGATGACTCGGACCGCTTGTTTGACCAGTCATCCGGCTTGCTAGCACCTGGCAATTTGTTTCTGTTGTATATTGGCTTTTTGCTGTCCAAAAGTTTGCACGAGCTGTGCCATGCAGCCGCCTGCAAGATGTTTGGGGGCGAGGTGCACAAATTGGGTGTGATGCTGCTGTTTTTTGCGCCTATGCCATTTGTGGATGCAACCTCTGCCTGGGGTTTTCGTAAACGCTCCGAGCGGGTGCTGGTAGGTGCTGCTGGCGTAGTGGCCGAGTTGGGTTTTGCTGCCTGTGCCGCATTGGTATGGGCATCAACTGCACCCGGAACGATCAACGCATTGGCTTACGACGTGATGTTTGTGGCCAGCGTGTCTACCATCGTGTTTAACCTCAATCCGCTGCTGCGTTTTGATGGTTACCACATTTTGGTGGATGTGCTGGATGTGCCCAATTTGTTTCAGCGTTCGCGCGACCAGTTGCGCTACTTGGCAGAGCGCTATATTTTGCGCTTAAGCCAGGCGCAGCCGGCGGCGCGTACCCGGCGCGAAGTCATTTTACTGCCCTTGTACGGCGTCAGCAGTTTGCTCTATTGGGTGATGCTGATGGTCACCATCGTGGTGTTTATTGCCGGCGAATATCTTGATTTGGGCGTGGCTCTGGCCTTTATATTGATCTTCACCTCGGTGGTGTTGCCCTTGTTCAAGTTTGTGCGCTACCTGTACAACGATCCCCGGCTAGGCTTTCAGCGCAGCCAAGCCGTACTTATTTCAGCCGGTGCGGCTGGCTTGGTGTTTTTATTGTTGGCGCTGGTGCCTTTTCCCGACCGTATTCGGGTCATGGGGGTGGTAGAGGCTGAGCAGTCGCAGCAGCTCCACTCTGAAACCGAGGGCTTTTTGATCGAATTGTTGGCTAAGCCCGGTAGTCTGGTGCAGGCGGGTCAGCCCTTGCTGCGTATAAGCAATCCTGATTTGCGGTTTGACTTGCAAGCCGCAGAAATGCAGCGGGAGCAATTGCTGACGCAAAAAATTCAGGCGGTATCGCGGGCTTCGACCGATTTAAGCGCTATAGAACGCCAATTGGAAACGGTAGAGCAAAACCTGCGTGATATTCGCCGGCGCGAACAGGCGCAGTTGCTGGTGGCGCCGATTGCGGGCATCTGGAGTGCCAGTGAACTGGATGCCGGTGTGGGGCAGTGGTTGGGGCGTGGGGCTGCGGTTGGCACGATAGTGAACGAGAACGCCTGGCGCTTTGTGGCGGTGTTGCCACAGGTTGGCGGTCACGTGCTGGGTGCGCAAATCACTAAGGCAGAGATTCGATTGCGTGGGCAAGAGGGCACCAATCTGCAGGCGCTTGCTACATCGGTGATGCCGTTTGAACAAGGCGTGCTGCCTTCCAGAGCCTTGGGTATGTCGGGTGGAGGCGAGCTGGCCGTGTCGCCGACAGACCCGCAAGGGGTACTGGCCACCGAGCCGTTTTTCAGGATTGAGTCACAACTGCAGCCCGATCCCTCTAGCGCGGCATTTTTGCAGCATGGTCGCATTGGAACGATGCGATTGACGCTGACCAGCCAACCGTTGCTAGTGCAGTGGGAGCGCAGACTGCGCCAGTTCCTGCAGCGGAGGTTCAGGGTATGAGCACGCAGGTTTTATCGGTGCTGCGTCGTATGGAGCGTGCCCGCACCTTGGCACCGGCGGCACAGCTGCCGCAAGGGCTGGACGCCGGATACCAAATTTTGCAGGGCTACTGGATGCGTTGGTTTAGCCCGGCAGACCCGTTGCGCCAATCGGCCGAGCGCGTTTTACAAAAGTGCCAAGCGTTAGATAGCCTAAGCGACGATGCGATGCAGACCGCGTTGCTTGACGCACGTTGCAAGCTGCGCTGCGACCCTCAAGACGCACAAGGCGACTTGGAGCAGGTGCTGGCCACGGTAGGGCAGTTGGCTTTGCGTAGCCTTGGTTTGCGCCCGCACGCGGTGCAGTACATGGGGGCACTGGCCCTGCATGGTGGTTTTTTGGCCGAAATGGCAACCGGCGAGGGTAAAACTCTGACGGTTGGCATGGCTGCAACCTTGGCCGGTTTGACCGGGCGGCCGTGCCATGTGATAACCGCCAATGATTATCTGGCCGGACGTGACGCCGAAGAAATGCAGGCGTTATTTCGGCGTTGTGGTTTGCATGTCACATCGGTAGTGGCAGATACCGAACCCGAAGTGCGCCCCGCCTGCTATGACGCCGACATTGTGTATCTAACCGCCAAGGACTTGCTGGCCGACTATTTGCGCGACCAGATTGGCGAAGGCTCGGAAGAACGGCAAGCCCAACACCGTTTTGCACAGTGGATGAATCCTGATGCCGACCTGCCCAACGCCAGACCGTTGTTGGTACGGGGTTTGCACACGGCGATTGTGGATGAGGCTGACAGTATGCTGATCGATGAAGCGGTGACGCCGCTCATTTTGGCGGCACCGATTGAAAGCCGGGGTTTGGCCGAGTCGGTTCGGGTGGTGTCTGAGTTGGCAAACACTCTGGTGGCATGGGAAGATTACAGTCCTCAAGTGCAGGGGCAACGCATTAGCTTGTTGCCAAGTGCGGTGGCGCGTTTGGCCAATTTGGCGCCCACCCTGCCGGAATTGTGGCGGCCCGCGCCGCGCCGCGAAGAGCTGTTGCGTCAGGCGCTGTCGGTGCGTTGTTTTTACAAGCCGGGCCAGCACTATGTGGTGCAGGACGACGAGGTGGTGTTGCTGGATGAGTTTACCGGCCGCATGACGCCGGGGCGCAGCTTGACCGGTGGCATGCATCAAGCCATCGAGGCGTGCGAAGGGGTCACGATTACCGACCCCAACCAGTCGTTGACGCAAATGAGTTTTCAGACCTTTTTCCGCCGATTTCGCAAATTGTCCGGATGTAGCGGAACGGTGTGGGAAGCTGCTATCGAATTATGGCGGGTATATGGTTTGCAGGTGATTCGGGTGCCGACCCATCGGCCACGCCTGACCCGCTACAACCCGCCGGTGGTGCTGCAGGACGCAGACCAGAAGTGGCAAGGTGTGGCGCAAGAAGTGCTACGTGTGCACCAGCAGGGCAGGCCAGTGTTGGTGGGCATACGCAGCGTGGCATCCAGTGAGGTGTTGTGTGGATTGCTGGCAGGCATGGGTTGTGAGGCGCAGGTGCTCAATGCGCTGAAGCACGCCGATGAGGCGCAAATTGTGGCAGAGGCCGGACGGATGGGTGCCGTCACGATTGCAACCCACATGGCCGGTCGGGGTACCGATATTCGTTTATCTGCAGAGGTGTTGGCGCAGGGTGGCTTGCATGTCATTTTGGCCGAAGCCAATGACTCTGGCCGTATTGACCGCCAGTTGGCCGGGCGCTGTGGACGGCAGGGTGACCCCGGTAGTGTGTCCACTTACTGGTGTCTGACCGATGACTTGGTGGGACGCATGATGCCGCTGTCGTTGCGCTGGTTATTGCAGCAAGCGCTGGAGCGCAAGCCGCAGTGGGCGGCGCGGTTGGCATCCTGGATATTTAAATTTACGCAACAGCGGGCTGAAAAGGTGGCTTTTCAGCGGCGCTGGTCAGTGTTGCGCTCGGACGACTGGATGCAGTCGGCCTTGCCTTTTGTTAGTCGTGGTCTGGGTTCAGGCCAATGAAATGTTTTTTGCAGGAGTAGTGTATGTTGAAGTTCAAATCACGTTGGTTTAAAACACCTCCCTTCGCGCTCAAGAAGAGCCGCGTGCAGGTGGAAAAACTCGAAGAGCGTGTACTGCTTTCGGCCGAGCCGCTGCTGCAAGTTAACCAATCGTTGCAGGGCAAGCCCCTGACTGTTGAGAACATTTTGCTGGAGGCGCGCAAAGGCGAAGCGGTAGACAGCATCAAAGACCCGGTGTTTGACGTCAATTACCTCAATGCGCAACGTATTGACCTGAGCAAGGGCATAGAACAAAACAGCGGTCTGTTGTCGTGGGTGGAGCAGGGCAGTTTGATGAAGCTGAACCAGGATATGGGCAGTTTGATGCTGGACCTGGGCAGCGGCAATGATACCGTCAAGGTTACGCAGGACGACAAGGGCATGATCAAGGTCTCAGGTGACAACCTGTACGACATTGTGTTTGCCAAGCCCGTTAACTTTTTTGGTATTCGCGGTGGCGAGGGCGTAGACAGTGTGGTTTTGGAAACCTTTGACCTGGCTGGCGGCCTCAGTGTAGAGGCCGAAACCATTCAGCTGGTAAAAAATAACACCGTCAATGCAGGTGGCGATGTGGTGTTGAATGCCTACTCACGTATTACCCAGCAGCCAGCCACAGGCGGTGCTGACGCGGATGTAGATACACTGGTGGACGTGCAGGGTAGTCTGCTGAGCAAGGGGCTGGTGACGTTGTCATCACGCTCGCTGGTCGATTTGCAGGTGGTGCGCAGTGGCAGTAGTGCTGACCTGAACTTAAAAGCCAGCGCCGATGCGCAAACCATTTTGGGTGAATCGGCGTCTGTCACAGCGGCAGGCTTGCGCGTTTCTGCTACCACCGATGTGCGGCTGGTGGCCGAATTGTCATCAGTCACCGGTGGCTTGCTGCAGCTGGATGCGGTACAAAACAGCAAAGCAGCTTTGCTGGGTAATGCCAAAGTGATTATTGACGCCAAAGCGGGCGACACGGCGCCGCAAGTGCTGGTGGAGTCACTCGGAAGCTCGCAACTGCGGGGCGTGTTGGGACTGTCCAGCACGAAAGCTGAAGACACCATCAACCCTGAAACGGTAGTGGGCAAAATTACCTTGAATCGCAATGTGCAGGCACTGTTGGGCGATGGCTTACAGTCCACAGTCGATGGTAAAGCAGTTGATAACAAGGTGATCATTGACGCCGCAGAAGGCAAGGCAGCACCGAGTTTGCTGATGTCGGCCTTAACTGCCGACCGCGCAGGCGGTGGAGTGTATGGCGAAGTCGTTAGTTCACCCAAGGGGCTGCAGGTCAATGCTGTTCAAAATAAAGTCAATGCCGAGGTGTCGGGCGCTACCTTGAACCTGTCGCGTTTGGGCGTGATTGCCATGGACGCATCCACCATCAGCAACAAGGCACGCTGGGCACAAAATGATGCTGACACAGCCACTACGGTAGCGCTGCGTGGCGCTACGGTTAATACTACCGGCACCAGCACTGTGGTGGCGCTGGACGCATCTTCCTGGACGGCAGAAGGCGGCGCTTACAAGGTCGATTTTACTGGCAATGGTACCTTGGGCAGTTCATTAGCGGGTAATGTATTGACGAGCCGTGTGTCTGCAACTATCGATAATTCCGTGGTTACTGCATCCGATTTGCGCGTGTTTGCCAAAAGCAGCCAAACCATCAAGGCCAGTGTGGAGCACAACAGCCTGACTCCATTGGATGACGGCCAGCTGGACGAATGGGTAGATGTCAAGGCGCAGCGTGCATGGAACCAGTTGAACGGCTCGGTCAAGATGGACATTAATGCTTCCACCTTGACCCTGACCGGTGCTATGGCTTCTGGTGCGATGGCTGCAGCCCGCATGACCGCCAGCACACCAGCCGGTGCACTGCGTGCCAACGATGCAGGCTTGACCGGCGACCAAGAGGAATCCATGGTGCGCAACGTGGTGGGCTGGAGCGAAGGCGACGGCGCTGTGTTAAAAATTTCAACCCTTGGCGGCGGTGAAGGCAATCTAGGTACCGCTTACCAGGTGCTCGCGACTGTGCGTGATACTGATGTTAATGCAGCGGGTGCGGTTACCGTGGACGCGCGCAACGCTTTGGTGCTGGAAGCGCGTAACGGCGCTCTAACGCGTCCGGTGGGCGACCGTGCTGCTGCGTTGGCGTTGCTGGAAATGGGTGCCACGGCACTGATTGCAACCAACCGGGTACGCTCAGACACCAAATCGCAAGTGCAAGACAGTGAACGCAAGAAAAAGCTGATTGCCGGTGGATTGTTCAGCGTCTCGGCGGTAGACACAGTCGAGGCATCCGCTAGTGTGGGCACGTTGGCGCACGCCGAAACCACAGCCAGCGGTGTGCTGGTGCTGAATGATCTACAGCGCAACATCGTGGCCGATTTGACGCAAAGCGAAGTCAATGCAGGCTCGCTGGTATTGGAGGCGATGGACCGCGCCAAAATCACAGCGGCTGCTGCCGGCAAGATGTACGAGGGCGAAAGCAGCGTATTTTCGGGCTGGAGCAAACTGGCCGATGAAGGTATTGTGACCACCAACTGGCTGGCCGGCACCGTGCAGGCCAAAATGGATGATACCAAGCTCACCACCCGTGGCGCGGCAACTGTGCAGGCCAAAGCACAGGCCGAATTACTGGCCTACAACCAGCTGGACTACCAAAATGCCGGCGGCAGCGGATTAGCTTTTAACCGCGTTGGCTCGGCGGCGCAAAGTGGCTTACTCAAAGGCACCGTCGATGATTTGCTCAAAGCCAGCGATCTGGCGGCTGACCCCTACAAGGTGATTGCACTGGTCAGCAAAGGCACATTGCAGGTGGGTGGAGATTTGTCGGTGAAAGCCGATTTGAACCTCAGCGCCATTAGTACGAGTGGTTTGTCGGCGTCCGAGCTTGACAGCATTTTGTCGCAAAACGCCAGCCGTGCCACCGTGCAAGCCAGTATTTTGATGCCCGAAAACAGCACCGTGACCCATCTGGTGGGTGGCGTAATGCTGGTAAGTGCCAAAGATGCGTCCAAAATGTCCAGCACCGGCACCTTGGCCGCCGGTGGGTTCTGGTCCTCTGGGGTGCTGGGCTCGCGCAACGAAGTACGGCATCGCACCGAGGCATTGGTAGAAAATGTGGTGGCCACCGTAGGCGGTGGTGTACAAGTGCTGGCTGATACCGCACAAGAACTCAAATCGCAGTTAAATGGCAAGGTGGGCGGGTTTTTGGCCGGTAAGTCGTATACCGTTACCTTGAACGACGTTGCCGGTGGTACTACGGCGCTGATAAAAAACGGCAGGCTAGAGACCGCCGGAGACCTAACCGTTAAGGCCGATAACAGCAGCAGCATTGATTCGGCCAACATGGCGTCCACCAGCGGTGCAGGTACCAAAAATAATGTCATCGCGTCCAACGGCATCGGCTGGGATGGTTTGATTGCCACCAAAGAAAACGTAGTTACTACGCAAAAACTCAAGCGCCGTGGTACAGGAAGCGTCAGCAAAACCACAGTGGTCACCGATACCGGTGACTATGCTACCGAGATCCCTCTGGAAACCTTTGCGGCTGTGATTAACACCCCGTTGTTAGTGGCGGGTAATACCCAAGTAACCGCCACCATGCGCGCGCAACTCAAGTCGCGCATTGGCGCCGACAGCAGTGGCTTTTTTGGCGGTGGTGCCGATGTCAACGCGTTTCAGCGCGTAAGCACCATCACTGAGGCCTGGATCAGCATGGCGCAGCAGGCTGCGCCGGTTACCGGGCGTACATCCACTCTGCAACTCAAAATTGGCGGCAATCTGGAAGTACGTGCCAACGATAGCTCGGTGCTGGATACCTTTTTGAGCTTGAATTCCAGCGGTGGCATCGGTGCCCATGGCTCCAGCTCGGCTGAAAACCTGATGGCGCAAAGTGTGCGCGCCAGCCTGGATGATTTGGATATTTCCGCTGGCGGAGATGTGGTGGTGGAAGCCAAAAACAAGGCCGACCTGGAGTCTGACCTGAGCGGTATTTCATCCACAGTGGCCAGCGTAGGGTCCTTTGGTGGCTTTGCTTTGAATTTGTTGAATGCCAAAAATACTATTTTAGGCCAGGTTGGTGCCACCATTACCGATACCGATTTGAGCGCGCGCGGAAGCCTGTCGGTGGTGGCCGACAACGCAGCATCGTTGGTGTCTAACAACCGGGCGCTATCGTCCAGCAGTAGTTCCAGCAGCCGGTCCGCATCGTATGCCATCAACACCATCGGCTGGGATATGCCCGCCCTTTCGGGTCTGAGCGAAGAAGAAATTGAGTCTGCCAGCGGAGCGCTGGAAAATGCTGCCAAGTCAGTAGCGCTGGTCAGCAGCTCGTCGATCGATATCGGTGGCGACGCCACTATTTCAGGCGCGATGTCGGCCACTTTGTCTGCCGTGGTGCATAACCAGGCCAATGCCGCTACGGGTGCCAAGTCATCAGGAACGGTGCAGGCATTTAACCGCGTCAGCAGCGCAGCCACTGCAGATATGGTGGATGCGCGTGCAGCAGCTGGTAGCTTGGGCAAGGCGCGGGTGGGTGGGCGCTTGTTGATGCAGGCTACCAATGAGCCTTCGATTGTGTCCGACACCATCATGAAAGTGGGCAATGGCCAGGGCGGTGGTAATGGCTCCGAGCGCATCGAGGCCGACTATGGCAGTGGCGATGGCGAGAAAACCATCAAATACGGTGATACGGTGCGGCTCGACCCGCGCTACCGCAACGGTGGCGAGGGCGACCAGGTGTACCGCTACATGGGCGGCACGGCTACCAAAATGGATTTGGGTACAGTCGATTACGATGACGACGGTTACTGGCTGCAAGAAGAGCCCAAATCGTACCAGACTGGCGTTTTTGGGCAGGTTACCGGGCTGTTGTCGACCGCGATAGACACTTTGGGTGTGTTTCTTGAAGGCTTGGGCAGTATCGGAATCGATGAACCTTGGATCAATGTCAAGTCTTCCGGTAGCGGCTCTATGGGTAAGCAGGAGCTTCAAACCCTGACCCTGACACCAGGTACGGCCACCAGCGCCACCATGGAGTTGGCAGCGGGTGAAGTCACGACTGCCCCTATTGGTATTTTAACGATTGGCAAAGCCGAAGCCGAGCGCCAAACCTTGTGGATGCTGAATGCGGCCGAGGCGGCTGGATCCAAAGTGGTGTTGTCCTTGGAAGGGCGCGACGATCTGTCGTTTGAACTGGCAGACACGGCCCAAAGTCAAGCGACAGAGTTGCAAGCCTTGCTCGAGGGTTGGTTTGGTGCCGACAACGTGCTGGTCACAGCGCGTGCCGACCGTGTGGTGGGCTGGACATTTGACATTGTGCTTGCGGGCAGCATGGTGGGGCAAAATATTACGCAAATTGGTGGCCGGGTAGACACCCCCGTGGGTAGCAAACCCTTGGCGCTGCGCACCGCCACCGAGCGCGAAGGCCGCGCAGCACCCACGCGCGATGACCAGGCGCTGTTGATTCAAAGCGCCTTGCGCCAAACGCTGGCCGACAAAAACCTGACCGTCACAGCCGGCACTGGTACCGATGCCACTTATGCCATTCAATATGGCACTGAGGGTGACCTGCCACAATTGCGTACATTGAATGTAACCACGGGTGCCAAGGCTGATATGGCCACAACCCAGGCAGGTGAAGCAGCGTCTGGCAACCGTTACGACATCAAGCTCAATAAGCAAGCGACAGACCGTTATTTTGACCTGAAGTTTGATTATGCCGGCCAAAGTTGGGAGGCCAAAGGCATTGTGTCTGTGGCAACCCCTCAGCAACTGAGCGAAGCATTGCTGAACGCTAAAAATAGCGAAGGCAAAATGCTGCGTGACCGCGGCCTGAGTGTGGTGGCTACCAGTGTGCCGACCGGTGAGTCGGGCCAAATGTACTACAAGGTGACGTTTGGCCGTGATGCCAACGACCTGACTGCTACCAACCTTAAAATTCGCCAAACCAATGGTTCAGTGGTGGGCAGTCTATTGGGCTTTATGCAGAGCCTAAGCCCGTTTGGTGGCTTCACTGCCAGCAACCTGACCGCACGTAATATTGTCAACGGCAGTGCGACCGCTGTGCTGCGCAAGGTCGATCTGGATGCCGGTTCTTTCACGATGGACGTGTCAGACGAGTCGCTGATAGATGCCATGGTGGACAGCAAAGTGACCATCGCCGGTAGTTTGCTCGGCACCAGTTTGACACTTTCGGGTACTTATGCCCAAAACGTGGTCTTGTCCGAGGCCAAGGCCGATGTGCTGGATGCCAAGGTGTTAACCCGCACTGGCAACGTGGCCATTAACGCATTAGAAAACGCCACCATAGAAGCCACCAACAAGAGCCTGACTTCATCGCAGGGCAGCAGCCTGTTGCAAACCAGTGCTGTTAATTTATTGGGTTGGAGCGTAGCCGACATCACCAAAGTCAAGTCGATGGACTTGGTAAATGGCAATGTGGGTACCGGCAAAGCAGTGTTGTCGCATGCTGCCGTGGTTGGCTCCAGCATCGAATCTGCTGGCAATATTGTGGTAGACGCCGACACTACGTCATCCATCAAGGCTGAGGTCAGCAACGAACCCAGTACCGGTGACTCCTTTACCCAGGGCTTTGTCAGCGACAAATTGCTGCCTGCTAAGGTCAAGAGTGTGGCTAGCTTTAAGGCCAGTGTCGGGCAAGTTACCAGTGTGAACGTTATTAACAGCGCGTCTGAGGCGTATACATCGGGTACCAACAGCAGCCTGAAGGCCAAGGGCGGCGGCGTGCGGGTGCAAGCGCAGGACAATGCCACCATAGAGGCAGATACCACCCTGAAGCCGGTGGCCTCTGCCACACTCGGCGGCAGCATTGTGGGTGCAGCTACCGATTTGCTGCCGGGCTTTGAGGTGAATTACACCGATCGTTCCGGGGTACAGAGTGTTGCACTGGGTACCGTGGTACAAATCAGCACCGAGGATTACCTGTCCGATGAAACCGGTGTAACGATCGAAAAGGGCGAGCGTGTGCGTCTGAACCGCGCTGTCGGTGGCGGTGTGCATGGCACCATGTACGAGTACTTGGGCGCAAACAGCATTGAAGATATTGATTTTGAGGAACAGGACTACACCGACACGAAGTTGTGGAAGCGAATTCGTGCCACACCGGGTGAAAAATATATCTATTCCTCGGTGTATGGTGATCGTACTGATTTGGGAGAAATCGATTATTTAGGTAGTTCCAATTGGAAACGCTTTGACGATGAGGCTACGGTCAAGTTTGCTGCTGAAATTGTGGGTGAAGCGCTGGACCTAGGTATTGATAAACTCAAAGACAAGTTTAAGCTGGGGGGGGACGAAAGCGTAGCCGCCGGTGCGGGTCTGATGTTCACCCGCAACGACTTGCGTTCACGTGTCGATGCCTATCTGGACGCCACCGCCCTGAGTGCTGCGGGTGACGTGCTGGTACAAGCCACCGAAGGCGCGGTGATGAAAGCCAACAACACCAGCGAGGTGTCTGCCGGTGCGTTTGGTTTGAATGCGGTGTTAGCCAATAACACAGTGCTGGGGGGCTCCAAAGCCTGGGTCAAG
>CALPVM020000009.1 GCA_943327015.2 Akkermansia muciniphila | reverse complement strand
TGCCGAATGCATCGCTGATGGTTATTGAACATGCGGAACGCTTTGGCTTGAGCCAGTTGCACCAGTTGCGCGGTCGGGTGGGGCGCGGCGCTGCTGCATCTGCCTGTGTGCTGTTGTACTCGACCGGCGATGCCCCGCGTTTAAGCGAGGCGGCACGTGAGCGTTTGCATGCAATGGCAGAAACTAACGATGGTTTTGAAATAGCGCGCCGCGATTTGGCCATTCGCGGCCCCGGTGAATTTATGGGTGCGCGCCAGTCGGGTGATGCCATGCTGCGCTTTGCCAACCTTGAAACCGATGTGGAATTGCTGGACTGGGCACGCCAGGAAGCCCCCAAAATGTTGGATCACCACCCCGCACTGGCTGCATTGCATATTCAGCGTTGGTTAGGCAGTAAAGCTGAGTATTTAAAAGCCTAGAATGACAAACTTATGACATTGACCGAACTTAAATATATTGTTGCTGTAGCGCGTGAGCGGCACTTTGGCAAAGCGGCCGAAGCCTGCTATGTGTCGCAGCCTACCTTGTCGGTGGCGGTAAAAAAGCTAGAAGACGAACTGGACATCAAGCTGTTTGAGCGTAATGCCAATGAAGTAACAGTTACTCCGCTGGGGGATGAAATTGTGCGTCAGGCACAAAGCGTTCTGGAGCAGGCTGCCAATATCAGGGAAATCGCCAAGCGTGGCAAAGACCCCTTGGCTGGGGCGCTCAAGTTGGGGGTTATATACACCATAGCGCCCTATTTGTTACCCGACCTGGTGCGGCAAATTATTACCCACACCCCCCAAATGCCCTTAATGCTGCAGGAAAACTTTACCGTCAAACTGCTGGATATGTTGCGCACGGGGGACATTGATTGCGCTATTTTGGCTGAGCCGTTTCCAGACGCGGGTTTGGCAGTGGCACCTTTGTACGACGAGCCATTTTTTGCTGCATTTCCCAAGCAGCATCCGCTGGCGACTCAGACGGGTGTTACCGCCGAACAATTAAAGAACGAAAACATGCTTTTGTTGGGCAACGGACATTGTTTTCGTGACCACGTGCTGGAAGTATGTCCCGAATTTGCCCGTTTTTCAAGCAATGCTGAAGGTATACGCAAAAGCTTTGAGGGTTCATCACTCGAAACTATCAAGCATATGGTGGCAGCCGGCATGGGTGTCACTTTGGTGCCACGGTTGAGTGTGCCCTCTGAGGCATTGGAAAACGATACAGGGTGGCGCGAACATGCCCTGGTGACCTATTTACCCGTGCAGGATGGTGCTGGAATACCGCCGCCTACACGCAGAATCGTTTTGGCGTGGCGCCGAAGTTTTACGCGTTATGAGGCCGTAGCCGCCTTGCGCAATGCTATTTACCACTGTGCACTACCCGGGGTAACGCGACTGTCATGAGGCAGCGTTGGCGCCTGTACCTTGATTTAATTCGCTGGGATCGTCCTGCCGGCTGGCTGCTCCTGCTCTGGCCTACTTTGAGCGCATTGTGGCTGGCAGCAGGCGGCTTTCCAGGCTGGCATTTGCTGTTGGTATTTACCTTCGGTACTATATTGATGCGTAGTGCCGGTTGTTGTGTGAACGACGTTGCCGACCGTGATTTCGACCGCCATGTGCAGCGCACCGCCCAGCGTCCGGTCACCAGTGGTCAAATTGCACCCCGCGAAGCCCTGCTGGTGGGCGCCGTACTGGCGTTGCTGGCGCTGGCATTGGTGCTGACCACCAACACGGCAGCAGTACAGTGGTCGTGTGCAGCATTTGTAGTGGCGGTGGCGTATCCTTATGCAAAACGATTTGTTGCTATGCCGCAAGCAGTATTGGGCTTGGCATTTGGCTTTGGTATACCCGTAGCTTATGCAGCGGTTCAGGAAAGTGTTCCGGTTCAGGCGGCGTGGCTGATGCTCGGAAATGCATTTTGGGTATTGGCCTACGATACCGAGTACGCCATGGTTGACCGCGAGGACGATTTGCGTATTGGTATCAAAACCTCGGCCATTACCTTGGGTCAGTGGGATGTGGCTGCCGTGATGATTTTTTATGCTGTGTTTTTATGGATTTGGGCTTGGCAGCTCCACGCTCTGTTAAGTCCTGCCATATGGTGCTTGGCCTTGATGGCATGCGTTGTGCAAATTGGTTGGCATGCAACATTAATACATAGACGTCGCCGTGAAGACTGCTTTAAAGCCTTTCAATTGAACCACTGGTTGGGGTTTGTACTATTTGCAAGTATCGTTTTCGCGCTCGATGTTCGGTTAACATGAAAGGCTAAACGAAAAATAATGGAGACATGGTTTAAATGACTGGAAACGCAGCATCAGTGCCGCTAGCGGAATTGCAATTGAGACAACGTAGGTTGTTTCAATTGTCCGGCTTGGTGCTGCTTGGGCTTGCTACGTCCTCCTTATTACATGCACTCAGCGCGCAATGGGGCTTGGTCAAATTATTGCTGAGCGGCATGGTGTTTATAGTAGGCTGCTTATGGGTCAGTAAAAAAGGTTACACCGACTTTGCCACGATCCTGATTTTGACGGGAATGACCTTGGTAATATCTGCTTTTATGTGGTTTAACCAAGGACTGCGTGATCCGGTGTTGCTTTGTTTTCCGGTCACGCTGATGATTGCAGGACTACTTTCTCCGCGGCCTTATTTCTTTGGGCTAATGGCCTATATGATTTTGTACTCGGTGGGCATTACCTTTGCAACCGAAATCTATAGCCTGCGCCAAGATCAGCTCCCTAGCCACGCCCTTAGCTTTATGAGTGACGTCATCATTGTTTTAATGGTGGCTGGATTGGCGGTTTGGTTTGTAGCCAAAGATTTGCATAAGGCGTTGCACAAATTGACGCTGGAGATGGATGCTGCACGAAAAGCCCAGGCGCAAATGACGCATTTTGTGCAGCATGACGTATTAACCGGTTTGCCCAACCGGGCGCATGGGATTGCATTGATAGAAAGCGCCATGCTAGAGGCGCGCGAGCGGCAATTGCGAGTAGGTTTGTTGTTTGTGGATTTGGATTATTTTAAATCTATCAACGATTCTATGGGGCACACAGCGGGTGACGACTTTTTGCGCCAAATTTCAGGCCGATTGAAGCGTGCAGTACGAACCAGTGACAAAGTCATGCGGCAAGGCAACGATGAGTTTGTCATTGTCATGGCCAATGTGTCGGATTTGAGCCAGATATCGAGCATTGCCACCTCTATTTTAAGTCGCGTATCCCGCCCCGTCACGATTCAAGGTACGGAGGTTACAACCTCCTGTTCTATAGGAATTGCAGTGTATCCCGACGATGGTGCAGACGCCGAGACGCTGTTGCGCCAAGCAGATGTTGCCATGTACCAAGCTAAAGAGTCGGGTCGCAACACATACCGCTTTTTTGATAAAAGCATGCAAGACCACATACAGGGCAATTTGCAGCTGATCGCTGCCATGCGCACAGCACTAACCCAGCGTGAATATGTGTTGCACTATCAGCCGGTCATGGATTTGCATACCGGTAAACTGGTGGGCGCAGAGGCACTGATACGCTGGCAGCATCCCGAGAGGGGTTTGCTTGCGCCCGGAGAGTTTATAAATGCTGCAGAAAAATCAGGGCTGATTATTGAAATGGGAGAGTGGGTGCTGCGTGATGCATGCCGCCAAGTCGCTCTGTGGCACAGCAGTGGTTGCGAGCCATTTGTTATTTCTGTTAATTTGTCTCCTATTCAGTTTCGGCGGGGCAATATTGACCAAATGGTACAAAATGCATTGCTTCTATCGGGTTTGGCGCCCGAGTGTCTGGAGCTGGAAATTACAGAGTCATCGCTAGTGCAGGATATGGATAAGTTCATGGAGTCACTGCAGCGCATCAAGGCATTGGGTGTCAAAATATCCATTGACGATTTTGGTACCGGATATTCCAATTTGTCGTATTTGCAGCGCTTTGCGGTTGATAAACTTAAAATTGATCGTTCGTTTGTGATGCGAATTTTAAAAGGTCCGCAAGAGCGTGCTTTGGTTGCAGCTATCATTCAAATGGCCAAAAGCTTGAACCTGAGCACCAACGCTGAAGGAATTGAGGAAGACGCCATTCGGCGTGAATTATTGCTTTTAGGGTGCGATTTGGGGCAGGGATACTATTTTTCCCGCCCACAAACCCCAGAAGAATTCGAAAAGCTCATTTATAGTCCGGTAGTTTTGTGATTTTATCTATTGATAGCTACTATAAGGGTGCCATAATCCGAACATTAACCTCAGGATTATGCAACGCATGAATGCAACCCCAGTCTCTGCAGATTTCTCACCGCAGCAGTGGCGTGCCAAGCGTTTGTCGCAAATTTCCATATTGGTGGCAACTGCTCTGATAGCGGGGTCAATCAGCCATGTCATGAGTGGCAATTGGCAGGTCGTCGGCTGGCTGTTTATCGGAATGGTTAGCATGCTGTTGTGCCACATGCTTAACCACCACGGCAACACCGGAGTGGCTAAAAGTCTGCTCATTTGGTCCATGACGATCGTCGCATCCGGACTTATGTGGGTCAATCAAGGCTTGCGCAGCACAGATATATTGTTTTTTCCCGTTATCTTGATTGTGGCGGGCATGCTGGTTCGTGTGCGCCAATTCGTGGCGTTAATAACGGTAATGGCAATCTATGTGGTTTTTATTACCTTGGCGACGCAATTGTATGGAATGCGCCCGCACCAAGAAATAAGTCACTCGTTTGATGTTATGTCAGATGTGCTGCTTGTTCTTATTGTGGGTGGCTATGGTGTATGGATTCTGGTGAACGATTTGCAATCTGTTTTGGCGCGGTTAACAGAGCAGGTTGGGCTGTTGGGGCAAGCACAGGAAGACGTAGTACGCGTATCCATGCACGACTCGCTGACGGGGTTACCTAATCGCACCTTTGGTCGTGAACTGGTCGAGCGTGCGCTCGTTGAAGCGCAGCGCCGCAAACTTAAAGTGGCCTTGATGTTTGTGGATTTGGACCACTTTAAAACCATCAACGACTCTTTAGGGCATACCGCTGGAGACGACTTTCTCAAGCAGGTAAGCACCAGATTGCAGGCGGGAGTTCGCAAGTCCGACATCATTATGCGGCACGGGGGTGATGAGTTTGTAGTCGCCCTGATTGATGTGGCCGATGTCAAAGATGTCTCCAAGGTGGCACAGGGCATACTATCCAGCATGAATGCTCCGTTTAATTTGTCCGGTGTAGAGGTGGCTTCTTCGTGTTCGGTGGGGGTGTCTATTTACCCAGACGACGCTCTGGATTTTGAGACGCTTATGCGTCAAGTGGATATGGCGGTGTTCCAAGCCAAGGAAGCAGGCCGCAATACCGTTATTTTTTATGACAAGGAAATGCAGGACAGCCTGCAAACCAATTTGATGTTGGTTGCATCGATTCGCGTAGCTTTGGTGCGGCGCGAGTTCGTGTTGCATTATCAGCCGGTCATTGATCTGCCAACAGGCAAGCTGGTGGGCGCTGAAGCTTTGATTCGTTGGCAACACCCAGAGAGGGGTTTGCTTGCGCCATTTTTCTTTATTAATGCGGCAGAAAAATCCGGGTTGATCGTTGAAATGGGAGAGTGGGTGCTGCGTGAAGCCTGTCGCCAGGTGTCTTACTGGATCAAAAAAGGGTGTGAGCCTTTTACTATCTCTGTCAATTTGTCCCCGGTACAGTTCAAACGTGGCAATGTGGAAGAAATGCTCGAAAGTGCATTGTTGGAGTCCGAGCTGCCTGCTTCATGCTTGGAGTTGGAGATAACCGAATCCACCTTAGTGCAGGACGTCGAAAAGTTCATGCAATCGCTCCAACGCATCAAGGCCATGGGCATCAAACTCTCGATTGACGATTTTGGCACGGGTTATTCCAACCTTTCATATTTGCAGCGTTTTGAGGTAGATAAGCTTAAAATTGATCGCTCGTTTGTGATGCAAATCATGAAGGGGCCGCAAGAGCGCGCCTTGGTTGCTGCCATTATTCAAATGGCAAAAAGCCTGAACCTCACTACCAATGCCGAGGGTATTGAAGAAGACGATGTGCGTAAAGAGTTACTCGCATTGGGATGTGATTTGGGGCAAGGTTACTATTTTGCGCGACCCTTGGCGCCTGAGAAGTTTGAGCAACTCATTTTTCAATCATCCAACCAACCATCGTAAGCGCTTGTAAAAGCATGTGCATTGGCGCATAAAATCCAGTTATGTTGTCTATCAAAAAAGAACTCCTTGCGGCCTTATCTGCTACGTTAGAAAAATTAAGCCCCGGTGCTGGCGAAAAAGCTGTTTTTGAATCACCCAAAGTCGCTGCACATGGTGATTTTGCTACCACTGTAGCCATGCAGTTGGCCAAACCTCTGCGGCAAAATCCGAGGCAACTGGCGGAGACACTGTGTGTACAGTTAATGCAGCAAAAAGCGTTTGTGCAGTGGGTGGATGCACTGGATATAGCAGGGCCAGGATTTATCAATTTACGTCTTAAGCCGTCTGCCAAGCAGCAGGTGGTGCGCGAGGTGTTGCACCAAGCCACCCGTTTCGGCGCGCAGGAAAAAAATGGCCAGCGGGTGCTGGTGGAGTTTGTGTCTGCTAACCCTACAGGCCCCCTACATGTTGGGCATGGACGCCAAGCAGCATTGGGTGATGCCATTTGCAATTTGTTTAATACACAGGGTTGGGACGTCTACCGCGAGTTTTACTATAACGACGCGGGGGTACAAATCAGCACCTTGGCCAGTAGTACGCATTTGCGTGCCCAAGGCTACAAGCCAGGCGATGCGCAGTGGCCCTCGGGTGAGGGGGCATCTGCTTACAATGGCGACTATATTGCTGATATTGCTGCCGATTTTCTTGCGGGTAAAACCGTCCGATCTGACGATCGCGAATTTACGGCGTCGGGGCAGCTGAACGATTTGGACGGCATGCGTCAGTTTGCCGTAGCCTACTTGCGTCGCGAGCAAGACCTCGACTTAAAGGCGTTCGATGTACGCTTTGATAACTATTACCTTGAGTCCAGCCTGTACACCAGTGGTAAGGTGGAGGCGGCGGTAGCACGCTTGCAGGCCGCCGGCAAAACTTACGAGCACGAGGGGGCGCTGTGGTTGAAATCTACCGATTACGGTGACGACAAAGACCGTGTTATGCGTAAGCGCGATGGCTCTTACACCTATTTTGTGCCCGATGTGGCCTACCACATTACCAAGTGGGAGCGTGGTTTTCAAAAGGTTATCAATATACAGGGCACAGACCACCATGGCACTATAGCCCGGGTGCGTGCCGGTTTGCAAGCGGCGGATGTCGGTATTCCTGAAGGATATCCTGACTATGTGCTTCATACTATGGTGCGTGTGATGCGCGGAGGCGAAGAAGTCAAAATCTCCAAACGCGCTGGTAGTTACGTCACTCTGCGGGATCTGATTGACTGGACCAGCAAAGATGCTGTGCGTTTTTTCTTGCTGAGTCGCAAGCCCGATACCGAGTACGTGTTCGATGTCGATTTGGCTATTGCACAAAACAACGACAACCCGGTTTATTATGTGCAGTATGCGCATGCCCGCATTTGTTCGGTACTGTCTGCTTGGGTGCAGAATGACCGGGGCGATGTGCAAGAGTTACAAGAGGTCGATTTAAGCCCATTGCAAAGTCCGCAGGCCATGGCGCTGATGTTGATGTTGGCCAAATACCCGGATATGCTCACTGCAGCATGCGAGAGTTTTGCGCCGCATGATGTTACATTTTATTTGCGGGATTTGGCTGCTTGCTACCATAGCTACTACGATGCTGAGCGCATTCTGGTCGATGACAATCAGCTTAAACTAGCGCGCTTGGCATTAGTATCGGCTACTGCACAGGTGCTACACAATGGCTTAGCAGTTTTGGGGGTCAGTGCCCCGCAGAAGATGTAATGTTGAAGAATAATCAGGTGGATCGGGGCATGCAAAAGCAATCAGGCGGACTTTTATTAGGGTTGATTATTGGTTTGGTCATTGGGCTGGGCATTGCTTTGTCCGTGGCAATTTATGTTACCAAAGTGCCAGTTCCGTTTGTTAACAAGGGGCAGAGCCGAACCGCGGAACAGGATGAAGCCGAGGCGCGGAAAAACAAAAATTGGGATCCCAATGCGCCCTTGTATGGCAAAAATCCTGCCAATGCTGTTCCAGCTGCAACGGTGCCCGAGGCTTCCGTCAAGGATGCTGCGGCTTCCAGCCCCAAACAAGATGCAAATGCAGTTGAGTCTAAGCCATCTGTTAAACCACCGGTATCTACCGCCGATCCGTTGGGCGACCTGGTAAAGGCTAAGTCAGATCAGGCGGCTGGCAAAAATGAAGCTGGTTCCGAGGCTTTTACCTACTTTATCCAGTTGGGAGCGTTTGATAAACCCGAAGCGGCTGAAGCGCGGCGCGCTGAACTTTCTCTGTCGGGCGTCGATGCCAAGGTATCAGAGCGCGAGCAGTCGGGTAAAACGATTTATCGTGTGCGGGTTGGGCCATTTGAATCTATGGAAGAAAGCAATCGCGGCAAAGAAAAGTTAGAAAAGGCCGGCGTAACCGAAGTAGCCTTGGTGCGCATCAAAAAATAAAGTGTCCTGCCGTTCAAAAATTTTTGGAGTAACGAGCTATGAAACGACGTGAATTTTCCAAGCTGCTAGCGGGTACTGCTATTGCTACTCCAGCGGTCTTGCCTTTGGCCTATGCGCAGCTTAAAAAACCACAAGCTGGAACCGATTACCATGTGCTTGATCCACGTGCACCCATTGATGCACCCAAGGGCAAAATTGAAGTGGTTGAGTTTTTTTGGTACAGCTGCCCGCACTGCAATGCCTTTGAGCCCGCATTGGATACATGGGTCAAAAAGCTGCCCAAAGATGTGGTGTTCAAACGGGTGCATGTGTCTTTCAGGGCAGATTTTGTTCCTCAGCAACGTTTATACGGAACGCTCGAGACCATGGGTTTGCTGGAGAAACTGCATGCCAAGGTGTTCGCGGCTATTCATGTGGAAAAGCTCAAGCTCGATAAAGGCGAGGCCATTGTCGAATGGATAGCAAAGCAAGGTGTAGACAAGGCAAAGTTTTTGGAGCAATACAATTCTTTTGCGGTGGTAACCAAGGCTAACAAGTCTACGCAGCTTCAAAATGCCTATAAAGTAGAAGGCGTGCCTTCATTGGGTGTTGCTGGCCGGTACTATACCGACGGCACCTTGGCCAAGAGCATGGAGCGTGCATTGCAGGTGGTAGATTCTTTGGTCGCAGACATTCGCGCCGGGCAGTAACTTTTCAAGGACTTAAAGCGGATTCTGTTGACGCAAATCGCGTTCCCGCAGCAAGGGGTGAGTACAATGCTAAAACATAAATTAGCAAGTTCCGTGCCCCTTATGAAAACATTTCTTTTGCCTGTATTGCTATGGTTGCTGGCAAGTATGTCAGCCAGCACCGCTTTGGCGGAAAAAGCGGATCGTGACAAGCCCATGAATATCGAGTCGGATGCCATGCGGTACGATGATCTAAAGCAGGTCAATGTTTTTAGTGGCCGCGTTATTGTGACCAAAGGCTCTATCCAAATCCGGGGTGACAAAATAGAGGTGCGGCAAGATCCGCAGGGTTACCAGTTTGGTCAAATTACCGGTTCGGCAGAATCTCCCGCTTTTTTTCGGCAAAAACGCGATGGGGTTGATGAGTTTATCGAGGGCGAAGCCCTCACCATTGACTACGATGGCAAGGGCGATGTCGTCAAGTTCATCAGCAAAGCACAAATGCGCCGTTACCGTGGTGCCACGTTGGCAGATGAGGTCAAAGGGAATCTGATTATTTACGAAAACCTGACGGATGTTTTTACTGTAGATGGAGGTAATTCAGGTGTTAATGTCGGAGAGTCTGGGGGGCGGGTGCGTGCCATGTTGACGCCCAAGGTTGAAAACAACACTAAGTCTACCAACAAAAAACCGATTGATTTGCGCCCTTCCACATCCATGCAGGGGGGTGCCAATTGAGCAATACCAGCAGTGCTATGCAGGCAGATGCTTCGGGTATTCTGGAGGCTCAGCATTTGCAAAAGTATTACGGTAAGCGTCTGGTAGTCAAAGACGTGTCGCTAACCGTACGTGCAGGTGAGGTTGTGGGTTTGTTAGGGCCGAATGGTGCCGGAAAAACAACGTCGTTTTATATGATCGTAGGTTTGGTGCCTAGCAGTGCCGGTCATATCCAGATAGATGGAAAACCGATAGAGCATATGCCTATTCATCGGCGCGCACGTTTGGGTCTGGGTTATTTGCCGCAGGAAACGTCGATTTTTCGCAAACTCAATGTGGCAGACAATGTGCGCGCTGTACTTGAGTTGCAGCACGATGATAACGGTAAGCGTTTGGGATCAGCCGAGATCGAGCGTAGGTTAACAGAGCTGCTCAAAGACCTGCGGGTCGAGCATTTGCGCGAGTCATCGGCTTTGGCTTTGTCGGGTGGTGAGCGTAGAAGGGTGGAAATTGCCCGCGCATTGGCAAGTCGGCCACGCTTTATTTTGCTGGATGAACCCTTTGCCGGTATTGACCCGATTGCCGTGATTGAGATTCAGCGCATTATTAGTTTTTTGAAAAACCGCGGCATTGGTGTTTTAATTACCGACCACAACGTGCGCGAAACACTAGGCATTTGTGACCACGCTTATATTATTAGCGATGGGCATGTGCTAGCGCAGGGCACTCCTTCTGAAATTGTGAACAACGTGGATGTGCGCCGGGTCTATCTGGGCGAACACTTCAGGATGTAGATGAAGCCAGGCCTTTCACTACGTGTTTCTCAGCATCTGGCGCTCACGCCGCAGTTACAGCAGTCCATCCGTCTGTTGCAACTCTCAACTCTGGAGCTAAGCCAGGAGGTCGGCCAGATGCTGGACGACAATCCATTTTTAGAATTGCAGGACGAGTCCGCCGAGCGCGAGGACTTTGGACTCAAACAGCAAGATGCGACGGTTAGTGTGAGTGACAGAGAATTTGAAGCTGCTTCTGCGGATGACACCACAACCTACTCAGAGGAAGAGGGCATAAACTGGGAGGGTGATGGCACCACCGACATGGCACCAGACGATGGCGAATGGGGCATAGAGGCTGCCCCGCGCAATGGCGCGATGGACGATGCAGACGATCAAGATGCCACCGTTTTGGCGCGTTCACATGAGTCGTTACAGTCATTTTTACATCGCCAGGCACTTAGTTTGTATCTGGGCGCTTTAGATGCGGCGGCCTTGCAATTTTTAATTGAATCGTTAAACGACGATGGTTACCTCGATGAGCCTCTGGAGTCTTTGGCGCAAGGGCTGACCCATTCAAATGTTGGCAGCTCCGATGATGACCAACAGTCTGAACTGTTGCACCACTTCACGGTGGCGTTAAGTTTATTGCAAAGTCTGGAGCCCGTTGGTGTGGGTGCCCGCGATTTGGCCGAATGTTTGCGCTTGCAGTTAAGTGCCATGCAGTCCAGCGCGGGTGCGCCGCAGCAAGATGTTATTGTTGTTGCTTTACGCATTTGCAAGCACCCTATGGATTTACTGGCGCGGCGCGACATCAAGCGGTTGGTTCAGTTGGGTGTGGGTCAAGATGCCCAAGTGCGCGAAGCCATAGCGCTGATAGCCCGCCTGGAGCCTAAGCCCGGAAGGCGTTTTGTGGATGTAGAGCGCAATATTATTGTGCCGGATGTGCTGGTCAGCAAAGTACTTGCGGGCACGGGCCGAAACACGGAGCCCCGTTTTCGGGTGCAACTGAACCCGGATGTGATGCCCCGCTTGCGGGTACACGATATCTATGCCAACGCCTTGCGCGGGCACCGTGGTCAAGGTGGCGCAGACGGGGGAGGGCATGCGGCATTGCAGCAACGTCTGCAGGAAGCGCGTTGGTTTATCAAAAATATCCAGCAACGCTTTGATACGATATTGCGTGTGAGCACCGCGATTGTGGAGCGCCAAAGAAGCTTTTTTATCCATGGCGAATTGGCCATGCGCCCTTTGGTGCTGCGTGAAATCGCCGATGAATTGGGCTTGCACGAATCTACCATAAGCCGTGTTACCACCGCCAAGTACATGGGTACGCCCTTTGGAACCTACGAGCTTAAGTACTTTTTTGGCTCCGGTTTGGGTACCGACTCGGGCAGCAATACCTCAAGTACGGCAGTACGTGCCCTGATTAAGCAGTTGATTGCAGCTGAAAGTAGCACCAAACCCTTGTCTGACAACCAGTTGTCTGAAATGCTCAAGGAGCAGGGCATCGATTGCGCCCGCCGCACTGTTGCCAAATACCGCGAAGGCTTGAAAATAGCCCCCGCCTCTTTAAGAAAAGCGTTATGAACCAATTGCATCTCTTTCTGCCCTGCGCTGCCGGGGTGGAGGACCTTCTTGTGGCCGAGTGCCAGGCCATTACCCGCTTGCCGGCTCAGGCCATTAGCAAGCAACGGGGAGGGGTATTGTTGCGGGGTTCGTGGCGTGACGTCATGCTGCTCAATTTGCATTGCCGTCTGGCCCAGCGGGTGTTGGTGCAATTGGGGCTATCAGAATACCGCCATGAGCAAGACCTGTACCGCGCCGCAATGGGCGTGGCATGGGAAATCTGGTTCACACCCAAACAGAGCATTAAAGTGGAAGTCACTGCACAGCACAGCCCGCTCAACTCGCTCAATTTTGCGGCACTTAAAATTAAAGATGCGGTTTGTGACCGTTTTCGTGAAAAAGCCCATGGCGTGCGGCCGGATGTGAATACCCAGTGGCCCGATGTACGCATTTATGCCCATTTAACTACCGATGCCTGCGCGTTATACATTGATACCTCGGGCGAGCCTTTGTTTAAACGTGGCTGGCGCGAGGCCACGGGCGATGCGCCATTGAAAGAAACCTTGGCAGCAGCCATGTTGGCGGCTAGCGGTTGGGCGGCAGGAGACGATGACTTGCCGCCTTTGTATGACCCGTGTTGCGGTAGCGGAACCATTGCCATTGAAGCGGCACAAATAGCATGCAACATTGCTGCAGGAAGCTTGCGACGTTTTGCGTTTGAGAAGTATTTGCCATTTCAAGCGCATGTATGGTCTGCCATTCGCCAAGAAGCTGCAGACGCCGTGGTTAAACCAGCGCCAGGACAAAAAGCACTGATTTATGGCAGTGACGTGTCGCACCGTATGGTGGACTTTGCCCAGCGCAATGCCGAGCGAGCTGGAGTGGCCGATGTGATTGAGTTCAGAGGCGGTGATGCCTTGCAGCGCATGCCCCCGATCGAGGGGGGTGGAGTCATGGTGCTAAACCCGCCTTATGGCGAGCGTATTGAGGTAGGAGGGGTTGCAGGGGCGGCACAGACCGGGCGCTACGGAGCGCGCGAACTGGCGCAGACCGAAGATGGCGGTGATTTTTTTAACCAACTGGCCAGCCATTGGAAAAAAAATTACCCGGGCTGGACGGCTTGGATGTTGACCCCGGATTTAAAACTCCCTGGCAAAATGCGTCTGAAAGAATCGCGCCGGGTGCCGATGTGGAACGGCCCTTTAGAGTGCCGCTTGTTCCGCTTTGACATGGTGGCCGGCAAAATGGCCAAACCGTAAGGCGCTTATGCTGGTCTCTCCGGTGGTGCTAGACACCAATATTTTGCTGGATTTATGGGTGTTTCAAGACCCTCGTGGGCAGGCTTTGTTGCAATCTTTGCAAATGGGTCAACAGCAGTGGATTGCCACGGTGCCGATGCGCGAAGAACTGCAATGCGTGCTGCAGTACTCGCATATTGCTCAACGTTTGCAACAGCAAGGCAGCCATGCAGAAAGTGTACTTGCACACTTTGATGCTTTGTCATTCACACAGCCGGTTGCACCCAAGGCCCCGATCACGTGCAAAGACCCCGATGATCAGAAATTTATCGATTTAGCCGTGCAACACAAAGCACCCATTTGGAGCAAAGACAAAGCGGTGCGCTGCATGACAAAGCGTTTGCTGGCACAGGGTGTTATTTTTTGCGCTTGGCCATGAATTTTTCCAGCCCCGAGCCGGCTTGTTTTTGCACCACTTTTTTGAGCAAGGGTGTCCAGCCTAAGAATAAACCGGGTGCCCCTAGGGCCTGACGTGACCAACGCCAGAAGCTGAAGTGGTCATGGTGGCTGACAATCTGACCATCAGGGGTAAATGCAAACTTGCCATCAATGATGTTGTGCACCAGTTTGCCAGTAGCACTGAATAAATAATTCGCCTCCCAGTGGGCTGAGCCATGTTGGACATCGGCTTTCAGGTCGCGGTACTCAAGATTCCAGTGCGCCATGCCATGTTCTTTAGTGGCAGAACACAACATCTCCCACATGCCTGCAATTTGATGTTTGCCATTGAGGTTAAAGGCCGGGTCGTTAAAAGTGGCGTTTTCGGCATAGCAACTTGCCATGGTGTCAGAGTCGAGCTTGGTAAAAGCCTCATAAAACCGGTGCAGAGTTTGGACGTTTTTGTGCATGGGCATGGTGCTGTCTTCTCATTATGTTGTAGAAATTAAGATTGAGTGTAACGTTTTTATGCTGTGCAGCAAGGTTTGGTTTCGTACACTCAAACGGTCACCATCAAACAATATGCACTCACTATGGGTGCAAGCAGGGGTGGCCCATGCAAACCACACCGTGCCTACCGGTTTGTCAAAGCTACCCCCCGAAGGCCCCGCAATACCAGTCACAGAGAGTGCCACTTGTGCTGCAGAATGGTGCAATGCTCCCAGCGCCATAGCGCGTGCAACCGGTTCGCTCACAGCACCATGCTGTTCAATAAGTAAGCTTGGCACACCCAGCATGTCGGTCTTGGCTTGGTTAGAGTAGCTCACAAAGCCGCTATCAAACCAGCGGCTGGAGCCAGCAAGATCTGTACACGCAGCGGCAATCATTCCACCGGTGCAGCTCTCCGCAGTGGCAAGGCTCCAGTGCTTATGCAGCAATGCATCAGCAATCTGGTTGCACCAATATTCAGCGGAAGATGGCATTGCTACAAAAAATTAGCTGTAAAAACGCCAAAGGGCAATGACCAGCAAAGTGCAAGCAGCAGCTACCAGGTCGTCCAGCATAATGCCCAGCCCTGCTTTGTTCCAGGCGTTCCGGTCGGTCTGCGGGTCTACATGGTGAAATAAGGCATCGGCCCAGCCTACCGGTCCTGGCTTGACTGCATCAAAAAACCGGAACAATCCAAATGCTAATACTTGCCCAACCAGCCCGGTGGGCATGATTAGCCACAACACCAGCCAGAAAGCAATAATTTCATCCCAAACCACGCTGCTGGGATCAAGTACGCCCATGTTACGAGCCGTTACAGTGCTTGCCCACCAGCCTAGCGGCAAACCAAGAGCAATCAGAATACCCCATGCCATATCGTTCATGATTGGGGACAGCGCAATAAACGCCAGCCATGCCCACAAGGTGCCAGAGGTGCCGGGCGCAATGCGTGACAAACCGGAGCCAAAACCCAGCGCCATAAAGTGCGCCGGGTGTGAAAGCATAAAACGCACCGTGGGACGCACAATGGGCGCAGCCTGACCGGGGTCGGCAGGGTATACGGTTGGAGGGTCAGAATAAGAATCGGTCATGCTTAATTATGAGGCTATAGAGCTGGAAAAATGGTCAAAAGATGCAAACGTGCCACTTACCAGCGTGCCATGGGCATCCAGCAGGCGCAGTTGTGGAGAGGCATCAATACAGCCAATACGGGAAACCGGTGTACGCGCACTTTGTGCAGCACGGGTAACTGCCTCGCGTAGGTGGGGCGGGGCGGTAAAAACCAGCTCGTAGTCATCGCCACCCGCCAATATGTAGGCAAGCGGTTGGTTTGCAGCTATCATCAAGGGCTGCAATAGGTGGGTGTGCAGTGTCGCTCCTGCTTTGGAGCTGTCAAGCACATGCTGCAAATCGCCCAGTAATCCATCGCTCACATCAATGGCAGAAGTGGCAATGCCACGCAGTGCCAAGCCTAGTGCTATGCGGGGCGTGGGTTGCTCTAAACGTTGGCGTGCCTGCACTAAATCGTGCGCGCTCAGACTTATTTTGCCTTGCAGTGCTTCCAGCCCCAGGCGTGCATCTCCTAATGAGCCACTTACATAAATATCATCTCCGGCACAAGCACCACTGCGTAACAGAGCCTGACCTGGCGGTACTTCGCCAAAAATAGTAATGCTGATGGTCAGAGGACCACGGGTGGTATCGCCACCAATCAATTCGCAACTGTGTTGATCTGCCAGAGCAAACATTCCTTTAGAAAATGCAGAAAGCCATGTCGCGTTGGACTCCGGCAGCGCTAGCGCTAAAGTAAATGCCAAGGGCTTTGCGCCACAGGCCGCCAGATCGCTCAGGTTAACGGCCAGTGCCTTGTGTCCTAAGGTAAAGGGATCTACATCGGCAAAGAAATGCTGCCCAGAAACCAGCATGTCGGTCGAGATAGCCAATTGCATTCCGGGTGCGGGTTGCAGCAGGGCGCAGTCATCGCCCACACCCAGCACGGCGCGCTGGGTGGGACGGGTAAAAAACTCCTTGATGAGATCAAATTCACCCATGTTAATTGCCTGTGTTGGGCTCTTTGGCCGGCCAGAAAAAGCTGCCTGGCGATTGTTTAAAGCGTGCAAAAATAGCGCGACTAATGCGGGTACGGTCAACCACCGATACATTGTGCGCTTGCAATGCCACCCGGAACGCAAGGTAAAAGCTCACACCCACATTGCACAGGGCAATGAACGGAATGCTACAGGCGGCCCACCAGAAAGCGGGTAGCAAAAAAATATCCGCTCCCATGCTGGCCACCGCAGCGCCCAATTGGCCGGCAGACAATGTTACGTGCCGCACATCAAGCGTGGGGCCAATAAAAGAGAGAATAGGGGGCACCATGCCCAACATCAGCCCCAGAGAAATATTGGCCGACAAGCCTGAGATATGGTTGCGCGCAAACAGCGCCCAACGCTTGGCGCGTGCAACGCCTAACAGGCTGGTCACTTTGGGGTTGTAGCGCAATGCTGAATCTAAACGGTGCAACACAAACCAGTTTTCTACCCAGCCAGCCACAATACTGCTGGCAAACAGGAGCACACCGGTAAAGGCCGCATAAAGTAGGGTGGGGCCTAGCAGGTGCAGTGTGTGCAGAACATACGCGGCTTGCTCTTTAGAAACAACATGATGCCCCGTGAGCGCAAATATCGCCACTGACAGCGCAATGGTGACAGGAAATACCAACGCTACATTGCCTACTACTGCTGCAACCTGCGATCGCACCAAATGCGTGACTTCATCCACAAATGACTGTGTATCGGAACCTGCATGCTGGTCTTTTAACTTGGCCGCCATGGCGGGGGCGGTCATGGCAGGTTGTTTAGTAGCTAAAGTAAAGTGTAGCATTTGAATAGCTACAAAGCTTGCTGCGTACAGTAAGCCAACCCAAAATCCACCCCAGAACGCAGAAAAACCGACTGCCATGACGGCAAATTTAAGGGCAGTGGTTACCGATGTCAATGCACCACCACCGGCAGCATAGCGCAGCATATTACGGTACTCGGCGCGGTTGCGGGTGATGTAATGCTCACCGGTTTCAGAGCTACGCTCTGCAATTTTGGCGGCCAACAACGATGTGTTGGATGCAATGAGTGAGCCAATACTTTTTTGTTGCTGGGTTACCATGGATAAATGGGCAACAAGGCGTGCAGTATGAGCATAATCCGCGTCATTCAGCAGGCAATCGAGCAGCGCACGTACCCTCAATATGCGTTCGCGCAATTGTCGCAGTCTAAAGACCAGATTGGTTGAAATACCAAAGGCGTCCAGGTGGCTGTAAATGGATGCTGCGGCCAACCTGCAGGCATCCAGTTGTTTGCACAATTGTTGAACTGCAAGTTGAAGTCGTTCGGGTTGTGACTCATTGTCAAGCCAGGCCAGACGTACCGCATCACAATCGGATGCAAGTGAAAAAAAAGGGTTGCTGGCACGTGCGTGGTCACTCATGCGCAAGCGCAAATCGGGCGAAAAACCGGCTGCACGGATCTGACTGGTGCAAAAAGTGATGGCATCCAGCAGTGTTTCTTGCCACAAAGTGAGCCTGCGTTGTATGTTCGGGTCGGTACTGGTGGCTGGCGCAGTGAGCATGCGAGATAAGCGCTGGAGCGTGACTGCCGGTAAAGCATTAATCCACTGCGCATCCGATGGGTGATTAAAAACCAGGGCAAATAATTCGGATGCATCGTTGGTGTCGGGTGAGCTGGGTAAACAAATGCGGTGCAAGCGTTGTGCCAATTCAGTCATAAAGGCATTGCCGGATGCCATGTCGTAGTTGGACAACAATGTTGCACCATCTAAACCATTCGCTAACTGACGCCACCAACGCTGCAGGCGGAGCATCAAGTCGGGGTGGTTCTCCAGTTGCGTTAAAAAGAAATCAAGCCGCGATGCAATATCAGCCACTGAACTTGCGTTACCTCGCATCCACTGCACCAGCTCAATCAGCCACAGGTGCTGTTGCACCGGGTCTGCCGTGTCATCCAGCCGATTCAGAAGTTGCGCCAATGCCATCAGTGCAAGGTTCTAGGGTTGCCAATGCCATGGTCACCACTGAGGGCATCGAGAACAAACATCGGAATATCCACGTCAAACTTTTCACCATCCTCGGCCACGCAGAAATAGCTGCCGTGCATGGTGCCTGTGGGTGTGCGCAAACGTGTGCCACTGGTGTACTCAAATGCCTGCCCCGGTTTAAGTAGGGGTTGTTGCCCTACAACGCCCAGGCCTTTGACCCGTTCGGTATGGCCATTGGCATCGTTGACATTCCAACTGCGCGAAACAAGCTGCGCAGCAACCTCACCCACATTAGTGATGGTGATGGTGTATGCAAACACAAAAACCTGTTCCTCAACATCCGAGTGATCGGGTAAAAATTGAGGAAAAACTTCTACAAGAAATTGATACTGAGCCATATTGCAATGCTACCTGCGAAAATGCGAATCTTTGTTCATTAACTAAAATTGAATGCCCGCCATGATCTACCGCATAGCACCTTCCATACTTT
>CALPVM020000008.1 GCA_943327015.2 Akkermansia muciniphila | reverse complement strand
GGTACACGCCATGCTAGAAGCCGTGCCGCTTCCTTAAACAGTATTAATACCGAACGGCATGGGTGTGATGAACCGTTTTCAGCAGTGGTGGCAGTCGCGCTTGCCGCAGAAAGACAGCATTGCTTTAACCCAGCGCAATGTGTATATTTTGCCTACATGGCCGGGGGTTATGCTGGCACTTACCATTTTGGTGTTGCTGATTTCCAGCATCAACTACCAGCTCAATTTGGGTTACCTGCTTACCTTTTTGCTCACTGGCTGCGCGGTGGTGGGCATGCATGTCAGCCACGGCAACTTGCGTGGCCTGAGCATGCACCTTGCACCACCCGAGCCTCAGTTTGCCGGCAGTAGTGTGCAAATTCCCATTCACCTGGCCAATGCACAACGCAAAATACGCTATGGCATTGGGTTAGCAATTTTAAGGTCAGAGCAATGGAACTGGACGGACGTTCCAGCCCAAGGCAGCAGCCGTGTCAACATTGCTTTCGCCGCCGAAAAACGGGGTCTGCACAGCCTGCCCTTGCTCACCGCCGAAACCCGCTACCCCCTGGGCACTTTTAGGGTCTGGACCGTATGGCGCCCTGCGGCCAAAGTGCTGATTTACCCCAAGCCTGAGGCAAATCCACCACCCTTACCCGCTGGAGAGCCACGCCAAGGCGGTGCAGCAACGGTGCAGCGGCACAGCACCGGCGAATTTGACGGTGTGCGCGCTTACCGTCGGGGTGACCCGCTTAAACTGGTGGTTTGGAAAAAAATGGCCAAAGCGGATGAGCTTGTCAGCCGCGATGCCCAGCATGCCCAGCGTCTGGAACTTTGGCTCGACCTGGCACATGCCCAACAAAGCATCGACAAAACCGCAGCCACGCCGCAAGAGCGGGCATTGTCCAGACTATGCGCCTGGTTGCTTCTGGCCGAAAAACAAGGCCTGCAGTATGGACTGCGTTTGCCACAGCGCGAAATTGCCCCCGATAGCGGACCAGCGCACCAAAAAAACTGCCTGCAAGCGTTGGCATTGCACTAACTTATGACACTCCTGCAACGCATCCACTCCCTGCCCCGTGAAACACGAGACACCTTGTTTTTGCTGGGTGTGATCGCCTGGACAGTTGCGCCGCAAGTAGAAAACTTGCCACTGTGGTGCAGCATCATGACTGCGCTGTTGTTATTTTGGCGGGGTGTGATTGCAGTGCGTGCAGAGCCTCTACCCTCGCGCTGGTGGCTCGTTGGTTTATTGCTGCTGGCCATTGCTGCCACGCTACTGAGTTTTCGTACCCTGTTGGGGCGCGATGCCGGGGTTACCTTTATTGTGGTGTTACTGGCACTTAAAACTTTAGAGATGCGCGCGCGGCGGGATGCGTTTGTTATTTTCTTTCTGGGCTTTTTTACCCTGCTCAGCAACTTCTTTTTCTCGCAAAGTCTGCTCACCGCTGCGGCCATGCTGGTGTCTTTGTTGGGACTGCTCACTGCGCTTGTTAACAGCCACATGCCGGTTGGGCGACCGCCCCTGCTGCACGCTGCACGCACCGCCGGCTGGATGGCACTGCTAGGTGCGCCCATTATGGTGGTGCTGTTTATGCTGTTTCCGCGCATGGCACCGCTGTGGGGCGTACCCAGTGACGCCATGAATGGCCGCAGTGGCCTAAGCGCCAATATGCAGGTGGGCACCATAGCCAAACTGGCACTGGACGGCAGTGTGGCCATGCGCGTGCGCTTCGATGGCACACCGCCACCGCAGCAAAGCATGTATTTTCGTGGCCCGGTACTCTCCAGCTTTGATGGACGGCAGTGGACGCCGCTGCGCTCTGGCTTTAGCCCCGAGATGCAGCTACCCGCCAATCTGCAGACCAGTGGCACATCGTTTACTTATTCGGTGACGCTACAACCCAACAACCAACCGTGGATACTGCTGCTGGACGCCACCCCCGATAAACCATCAATTACCGGCTATAACGCCACCATGCAGCCCAGCCTGCAATGGCAAGCAGACCGCCCATTGACGTCGCTGGTGCGTTACAAAGCCCAAAGCTACCCCAGCTTTACCCACGGACCACTGCGCCCTGAGGTGGGTTTGCAAGATTTTATTGACTTACCTGCAGGCTTTAACCCACGCACAATGCAGTTAGCGGCTGAAATGCGGCGCACCCCGCAACTGGCGCAAGCCAACGCGGCGCAACTGGTTGAAACCGTGCTGGAACGCTTGCGCACTGGCGGCTACAGCTACACGCTGGAGCCGGGCGTGTTTGGTGCAAACACTGCCGATGAGTTCTGGTTTGACCGCAAGGTCGGGTTTTGCGAGCACATTGCATCGTCCTTTGTAGTGCTGATGCGGGCGCTAGATGTACCGGCGCGCATTGTGACAGGCTACCAAGGCGGCGAGCTCAACGCTCTTGACGGATTCTGGACCGTGCGCCAAAGCGACGCCCATGCCTGGACTGAGGTGTGGATGGCGGGCAAAGGCTGGGTGCGGGTAGACCCCACCAGTGCAGTAGCCCCAGGGCGGACCGGTAGCCTGGAGCGACTAGAACCACCCGTGAACGCACTGACCCAAGCGCTGATTACCGTCAACCCCAGAATTGCGCTGAACCTAAGAGCGGTATGGGACGCCGCCAATAACCGCTGGAACCAATGGGTGCTTAACTACTCGCAAGACAAACAATTTGAACTGCTTAAAAACCTGGGGTTCGAGTCACCCAGTTGGCAAGACCTGAGCTATATACTCATTGTCATACTAGTGGTGGTAAGCCTGTGTGGAGCCACATGGGCGCTGTGGGAGCGTCGCCGCCAAGACCCCTGGCTGCGCCTACTGCACCAAGCAGCCCGGCGCATGCAACGCGCTGGCATCCCTGTACCGGCCAACACCACGCCAAGACAAATGGCAGAGGTGATAAAATCAAACCCTGCAACAATCCATTGGGCAGATTCGCCCCTTACTGCATGGCTTTTGAAAATGGAACAATGGCGCTACAGCCCGCACCGCAAGGGCTCCTTGGCAAAATTACAGACAGAACTCAAGCAAATGCACTGGTCCCAATCCAAACCACTCCGGTAACACCTCTCTCACTGTGAAGTTATTATTTAAATCCTTGCATAAGTCTTTTGCTGCTAGCAAAACTACCGCATGCGTATTGGTTGTATGCCTGATATTGTGTTTTACGCCAGAGACCGACGCCAAGCAAAAACACAATCGGGTGAAAACAAAAAAAACCAGAATCACCAAACCAGTCGCACCACCAGACCGCTTTTATGCTGACCACCCTGCCGCCATGCAACTGGCTGACGTCATAGCTGCACGTAACCCGCAACTCAATGCCACTTGGGTGCGCCAAACACTAGCCCAAGCACGATTTTTACCAGCGGTTGCCAAAGCGGTGCTACCGCCCCCCAGCACCAGTCCTAAAAACTGGACCGCTTACCGCGCACGGTTTATTGATGACATCCGCATACGCTCTGGCGTTAAGTTCTGGCAAGCCAACCAAGCCACACTGGAGCGCGCAGAACGGGAGTTTGGTATACCTATTGCCATCTTGGTAGGCATTATCGGTGTTGAAACCATTTACGGACAAAACACCGGTAGCTACCGCACGTTAGACGCTCTGTGCACATTAGCGTTTGATTTTCCTGCAGCACATCCCAAAGCCAAGCAACGTACTGCATTCTTTGCCTCTGAGTTAGAAGCATTTCTTATTTTGGCGCACCGCACTCAAAAAGATCCGCTCACCCTACAGGGCAGCTACGCCGGGGCCTTGGGGTTACCCCAATTTATGCCATCCAGCTGGAACAAACACGCCATCGACTTTGATGGAGACGGCCAGATAGACCTTTTCAACAGCCCGGCCGACGTGATTGGTTCCGTTGCCAATTACTTCAAAAATTTTCGCTGGCGCAGCGGCATGCCTACCCATTACACCGTGCAGGTAGATGCGAACACCACCGATATGGCTACGCTGCTGGCCCCCGATATACTACCTACCTTCACCCCGGAACAATTCATCGCAAAAGGCGCTGTGCTGCAGGAAAATGCATTAAAACACCCGGGCCTACTCGCACTGGTAGAGCTTAAAAATGGCATGGAGCCATCGCTTTACGTAGCGGGAACCGAAAACTTTTTCGTAATTACACGCTACAACTGGAGCAGTTACTACGCACTGGCCGTGATTGAATTGGGTCAGGAAGTTGCAAAAGCTTGGACAGCGCAAACCATCATGGCAAAATAAGACATGGCTGAAGCACCACAAACCCCTACATCCTTGGACAGCTCTAACGAGCACACCACCTCTGCACTTTATCGCGCGGCGATTGGGCCGGTCAACACCGAATATTATTTAAATATTTTCGGCAAGTTTGAGACCGCTAACCGCGCCTCTGCCAAGTGGAATTGGGCTGCCGCCATCAGTACCATCAACTGGATGCTGTTTCGCAAACTCTGGATACCGGCTTTGGCATACACCGGCTGTGTGCTTGGCGTTTTGCTGGTGGTGTTTGGCATTGGCGGACTGGTGTTCAAATTCTCAGACCCAGTACGCGTCGGCTTGGCTGTTCTGTTTCTAGCAGCATCCGTTGTTATGCCTGGTTTTTTTGGCACCGCGCTGTTTCACAATGCCTGCCGCAGAAAAATGGCGCATGCACTGATTTCCACGCCCACTTTAACCGAGGCCTGCACCTTGCTTAACCGGCAGGCCAGCCAACGCCCCCGCCTAATGGGCCTAGCACTTGCCAATTTGGCACTGCTGGGTATCGTGATTGGCATTATTGCCGGCTTACGCCGCACAGACCCCGAAGTACCGGTGGAGGCACCTCCGATTGACATTCAAGACACCTCCGAGGCACGCAATATTGCTGTTGGTCGCGCTTTAGAAGATGCCCCTGCTACACCCAGCACGGCTGCACCCGACCCACTGGCCGCTGCATCCGAACCGGCTCCAGCTCCAGTTCCCGCGCCCTCACCTGCTCCTACGTCCGATAGCTTAGCGCCCCCCACTACCGCACCAACACCTGCAGCTGTCACCGCTCCCGTGCCACCGGCGCCTACTCTTCCGCCACTGCCAACAGTCAATACCAAGCCAAGCCAAGAACCCAAAGCAAAGGCTAACACCACACCTAAAACCGAAGCCAAGCCAGCGCCGAAACCAAGTACACCCATCGCTGCCCAACCGGTAGCTGCGCCCAAACCAGCAGCGGCCGTGACGCCGCCCAAAGAAGCGGTTTACCAAATCAATGTAGGATTGTTTGCAGACGAAAACAATGCACGCAATGCAAAAACAAAGTTAATGGATGCGGGATTGAAAGCCTATACCGAAGAAGCGATATACCCTAGGGGCAAACGCACACGTGTGCGCGTGGGACCGTTTGAAACTCAAACCGAAGCAGATGCTGCTGCAGAAAAAATCCGCAACCTCGGTTTAGAGGCTGCGGTGTTCAAGCAATAGTAAAAAAATGAAGGACCTAGCAGGGGCTTAGATGCCGCTAGCGTCTTCGAAACGGCTGAGCAAGGTATCGTACCAAGCTTCCATTTCAGATTCTTGCACCTGTAAATGCGCCATGCAGGCAGCACCGTACTGTTCCCACTCTTTATGGTTTTGTGAGCCTTCAAGCTGACTCATAATGCGCTCGGCCATTAAGGACATGGCAATGAGGGAGCGCGCTTCTTTGTGAATGCTGGTGTCTTCAAGAACCGTAAAGTCGTGGTGCAAGCGCACCGCAACGGTAATGACCAAAGGCAAATTCCAAGCCTTTGCCACCATAGCTCCAACCACAGCGTGGTCGGTACGATGGGCTGCATTTTCTATTTGCACAAAACTGCGCTCAGGGTGGGTTGTTGCATCGACAAAGGTCGATTCGTAGCCCTTTAAACCCATCATCATCACAGGTATGCCGACGTGACTGAACAACCCGAAAGTGTGACCCATATCCTGGCTGACCGAATACATTTGCTTGGCCAGAAAACCCATAATCAGCGCACGGCGGGTTGAGGTATCCCAAAAACGCTCCAACAGTGGAGACTGGGTTTTCATGGAGCTACGCAGCAAAAAGCCGGTAAGAATGGTCACGGTCTGGGTCATTCCCAGCAGAGCCACCGCTTCCGATACGGTAGAGGTGGGACGTGAACGGGCATAAAAAGGGCTGTTAGCCACGCGCAACAAAGACGCGGCCAAAGCCACGTCTGCGCCCGCAATCCGCGCAATAACTTGCGGGTTCGGGTCGGCTTTATTAATCTCGGCACGCAAATCCATCAATGCAGCAGGGCAAGGTTGAATCGTCATTCCACGCAAGGGACCTTGAGATTGGGCTTGGTCAATCTCTTTAACTATGTCATCTATTTTCATTTCATCTCCATCGGTTCACTATTATGATGAAATTCAAAGCTAATGTACGCAAATTATGCTACTGGCACCAAAAATTCTCTGCTGATATTTGCACCCAGATCATTCACACGATCTAAAAATTGGGTGAGGTACGCATGCAAACCCGTGGCCAGAATATCATCTATGCGCGCATATTGAAGTTCTGAGCGTAGTTTACCAGCACGACGCACGGTTTCACTATGCGGATCACTTACAACCAATAAGAGATTATTAACAACCTCATTCATACTCGCATGAAGCGATCGCGGCATATCCGACTTTAAAATAAGTAATTCAGCAACTCGCTCCGGTCTAATGATGTCACGGTACACCTTTCGATAGACCTCAAAGGCCGACACACTACGTAAAATAGAGCTCCAGTGGTAGAAGTCGAACTCTTGATCGCGGGTAATGGCAGCCCCAAAAAAATCTTTGGACTGCGCATAAAACTTCACATCTACCAACCTTGCCGTGTTATCAGCCCGCTCCAAAAAAGTGCCCATACGCATAAAGTGCAATGACTCATCCATGAGCATGGTGCCCACGGTTACGCCGCGAGAAAGATGCGAACGAAACTTAACCCACTCAAAAAACTGGGCTGGATCTTGTTCAAACTCTCCGCTTTTAAGCATGCGCTTAACTTCCAGCCAAGTCTGGTTCAGGGTTTCCCAGACTTCGGTAGTTAACGTTCCGCGAACGGCACGGGCGTTTTCACGCGCAGCACTCAGACACGACACGATGGACGATGGATTACTCTCGTCCTTCACCATAAAGTCCATAACGCTGCGTGCCTGAATGGCACCGTATCGCTGGTTATAGGTGTACAGTAATTCACTAATACTAAGTAAACCTTGCCACCCCACTTGTGCTACCCGGTCAGACTGAGGCAGCAACGAGGTTTGGTAGTTCACATCCAGCATGCGCGCGGTGTTTTCGGCCCGCTCGGTATAGCGGGACATCCAGAACAGGTGATCGGCAGTTCTTGATAACATACAAATACCCCTTTTAATCTTCCAGAATCCACGTATCTTTGGTGCCACCACCTTGCGAAGAATTAACCACCAGCGAGCCCTCTTTCAGTGCCACCCGGGTTAAGCCGCCAGGCACCATTTGCACCGTTTTGCCGCTGAGCACGTAGGGTCTTAAATCAATATGGCGCGGTGCAATTCCACTCTCCACAAATGTAGGACAACTGGAAAGACTCAGTGTTGGCTGTGCGATATAGCCCGAAGGATTGGCTAACAGCGCCTGTCGAAAGTTTTCAATTTCTGCAGTAGAAGCTGCCGGCCCCACCAACATGCCGTAGCCGCCAGCTCCGTGCACTTCTTTCACCACAAGGTCTTTCAGGTTAGCCAAGGTGTAGGACAAATCGTCACTGTTGCGGCACATATAGGTAGGCACATTGCTCAAGATGGGCTTTTCACCGAGATAGAACTCAATCATCTTGGGCACATAGGGGTAGATCGACTTATCGTCCGCAATACCGGTACCTACTGCGTTACAAATGGTCACGTGTCCTGCGCGGAATACATCAATCAAACCGGCACAGCCCAGCGACGAATCGGGACGAAACACCTTGGGATCCAGAAAATCATCGTCCACCCTGCGGTAAATCACATCCACCCGGCGCGGGCCACGCGTTGTGCGCATGTACACAAAATTGTCTTTAACAAACAGATCCTGCCCCTCTACCAGCTCCACCCCCATTTGCTGCGCCAAGAAGGCGTGCTCAAAGTAAGCACTGTTATACATTCCAGGCGTAAGCACTACTACAGTGGGTTCGGCGGTGGTAGCCGGGCTGCTTGCCATCAGGGTTTCCAAAAGCAAGTCAGGGTAATGTGCAATCGGTGCCACACGGTGGGCATTAAACAACTCCGGAAACAAGCGCATCATCATCTTGCGATTTTCCAGCATGTAGCTCACGCCGCTGGGCACACGCAGATTGTCTTCCAAAACATAATATTCGGCCGTGCCATCGGCGTTAGGAGCGCGCACAATATCAATGCCGGAGATGTGCGAGTACACATCGTTGGGCACTTCAACGCCTATCATCTGCGGACGAAACTGGGCATTGTTTTCTATTTGCTCGCGCGGAATAAGTCCGGCCTTTAAAATTTCCTGCCCGTGGTAGATGTCGTGAATAAACCGGTTCAGTGCAGTAACACGCTGCACCAAGCCACGCTGCATATCTGCCCACTCCTGGGCTGCAATAATGCGTGGTATCAAGTCAAACGGAATCAGGCGTTCTGTGCCAGCGCCTTCTTCGTCTTTGTCGCCATACACGGCAAAGGTAATGCCTACACGGCGGAAGATCATCTCGGCCTCTTCACGCCGTTTGGCCATCATGTCAGACGGCTGGCGCGCCAGCCACTCGTCATAAATTTTGTAATGCGCGCGAATATGCCCTTCTTGCGTGGAAAACGCATAAGGGAGCTCTGTATACATTTCGTCGAATTTCCGCATAAGCACCTCTTTTATCGTTAATCTAGCAAGGTTTAGACCAGCATTCAATAGCATTAATTTGGTGCAAGGTGGCTCCAATAATGCAATTTTCTGGTGCGCTCGCACTCCAAAAGTTCTGCATTCATAGTTTTCCAATGCATTGCACCACATTGGGGCGAGTTCAATACTCTAATGCCTGCCTCCTGGTACCTTCGCATTACCGGCTCTGCCGGGTGTCCATACCGGTTACGATACCCCGACTGCACCAGCGCCCATGTGGGTGCTACCGCCCGCAGAAATTCCGGACTGCTGGAGGTTTTACTACCATGATGCGGCACCAGCAATACATCCGCACGCAAGGGGGCGTTTTGCTGCACCAGTTGCAACTCCTGTGCCTGTCCAATATCACCTGCCAGTAATGCGGTGTAGGCTCCATTACTGATGCGTAGCACGCACGACATGGCATTGGTCGTCATGGGACTTGCATAGTCTGCAGTACTGGGATGCAAAATTTCAAAATCAACCCCATCCCAATTCCAACGTTGCCCTGCCTCACACCGCTGCAGTGGCCGAATGGCGCTTAAATCGTGGTTCAAAGGGATAGAAGACATCACATCAGCCCTTTTCTGCGTTTGCAATACCGCAACCGCTCCGCCAATATGGTCTGCGTCTCCATGGCTAATCAGCAAGCGATCCAGTGTAATGCCCATAGCATTGAGCAATGGCATTAGCACGCGTGCACCCGCATCGTTGTCCTGACCGATACGCGGCCCGGCGTCGTATAACAAAGCATGGTTGCGGGTGCGCACCAGCACGGCGTTGCCTTGGCCAATGTCCGGAGCCAGCAGTTCAAAATGCTTACCTTGTGGTGCCGGGCTTTGCCATAACAGCACCACCAGCATTAACGGCACACCCAAAACCCGCACCCGCATCGGCAAAGGTGCGACCATTACCACCCCACCCAGCAAAGCTGCAACGCCCGCCCAAAGCGGTGGCATGGGGAGCGTGAGCACTGCCCAAGGCCACTGCGCCAAGTTCTGCAGCAGCGCCATAAGCAAAGCAACTGCAGCAGCCGCCATAGTCCATAATCCCGGCAGCAATACGCCCAACATGGCCAAAGGGGTAATTACCAACGTCACCCAAGGTATTGCCATTGCATTGGCCAGCAAGCCTACCAGCGACACTTGCCCGAATAACAGTAAAGTAAGCGGTGCCAGCGCTAAAGTAATAACCCACTGCTCGCGTAACATCTGCCATACACGTTGCCGCATGCCGTTGGCAGAGCCCGCAGCACGCCCCGAGTCGGAGGCAAACAAAATCCCCACCGCCACAAAACTAAGCCAAAAACCTGCCTGCAGCAAGGCCCAAGGGTCCAGCGCCACCACCACAGCACCGGCCAGCATCCACACCTGGGGCCATGGCCAGCGTACACCCGCTATGCGTAGCACTGCCAACGTGGCTAGCATGATGCAGGTGCGCTGCGCCGGAACACCCCAACCTGCAAACACCGCATACATACAAGCCAGCAACACCCCACCCAACAGAGCCGCCTGCGGCGCAGGATACTTCAGACAACGCCGGGGTGAGCGACGCCACCACCAACCTACACAACGCAGCGCAAGCCAAGCAAACATGGTCACGTGCAAACCCGAAATACTGACCAGATGCGCCACGCCAGTGGCACGAAAAATGTCCCAATCCGGCTTGGCAATGGCACTTTGGTCACCCACCACCAATGCGGCAATTAAACCGGCCTGCTGGGTATCAGGCACCTTATGCACAATACGGTCGCGTACCCATTGGCGCAACCATGCTACCGGGTAGCGGGCAGTTTGCCCCATTAACTGCGCCGCATCTTGCTGGGCACTGGCACGCAGAGTACCTAAGGCTTGGACGCCCTGCTCCCACATCCAGAGCTCATAATCAAAACCATGCGGATTCATGCTGCCATGGGGAGCTTTAAGGCGTACCGTCATGCGCCATCGCTGCCCGGCTTGAATATCTGGCGGCTGATAGTTCAAGGCAAAACCTTGCCCGTCCTGCCCGACGACACCGCCATACCAGCCCACATCCATCAGCTCTGGCAACACTGTTAATTGGCCATGCAAACGGGCACTTTCCACGTTAAACCGAAAACGCACACCCCCCGGAAATGGTTGCGGCATATCGGCCACAACACCCACCACTTGAATATCCTGCCCTTCGAGTTTGGCATCTAAGGCAGTTGCTGAATACACGGCAGCACGCAAACCGGTGCATGCAAAACCCAACACCAGTGCCAGCAGCGCCGTACACAGCCACCACCCCGCAACCGGCGTGGTGTGCTTGAATAGTTGGATGCGCCACACCCACCACCCTGCACCCACTCCTATGCACAACACAATGACATACAAAGAGACACTCCACAGCACCTGCTGCTGCAACTGCAAAGCAGCACCTGCCACAAAGCCCCACAATGGGGCAAAATAAGAACGGGACCATCCTGCGGGAAAATGCGATACTGCAACCATCAGCAGATGCTAACCGGACATTACCTTGCCCTCATCAAAAGTGGCTTGAAAATTGCATAAATCTGTCTATCTACCCCAGCGTAAACCATGTTTTGGATTTAACGAAAGCACACCATGTCCATCCACGCAGCCCTGCACCATGTCACCCATTACCAGTACGACCAAGCGGTGAATCTGGGGCCACAGGTCATCCGTTTGCGCCCTGCTCCCCACTGCCGCAGCAAAATCATCTCCTACGCACTGCGGGTGGAGCCTGAAAACCACTTTATCAACTGGCAGCAAGACCCATTTGCCAACTACCAGGCGAGGCTGGTGTTTCCCGAAAAAACCAGTGCTTTCAAGGTTACGGTCGATCTGGTGGTGGAGATGGCGGTCTACAACCCGTTTGACTACTTTTTAGAAAGCAGTGCACAACACTACCCGTTTAATTACAGCGCAGCATTGGCCCAAGAATTAGCACCTTACCTAGCGACTGAACCCGTTACAGAGCGTATGTTGGCGTACCTGAATGGCATCAACAAAGAAAAGCGCACAACCAACGATTTTCTGGTGTACCTGAACCATAAAGTGCATCAAGACATCAGCTACCTTATCCGGATGGAACCTGGCGTACAAACCCCGGAAGAAACGCTCACTTTGGGCTCGGGCTCGTGCCGTGATTCCAGTTGGCTCTTGGTGCAGTTGCTACGCCATTGCGGTTTGGCCGCGCGCTTTGTGTCCGGTTATTTAATTCAACTCACCCCCGACGTCAAAGCGCTGGACGGCCCGAGCGGCACTGCAGTGGACTTTACCGACCTGCACGCCTGGTGCGAAGTGTATTTACCCGGTGCCGGCTGGATCGGGCTAGACCCCACCAGCGGCCTGTTTGCCGGAGAAGGCCACATACCCTTGGCGGCAACCCCCACCTACTCCAGCGCAGCCCCCATTGAAGGCGGCGTGGACAAGTGCGAAGTCACCTTCGAACACACCATGGAAGTTACACGCCTGGTCGAATCTCCGCGTGTTACCAAACCATACACCGACGCGCAATGGAGCCAAATTATGGCGCTGGGTGAACAAGTGGACCAAGCACTCATCAAGGGTGATGTACGTTTAACCATGGGTGGCGAGCCCACCTTTGTAGCGGTGAGTGACCGGGACGCCCCAGAGTGGAACACCGAAGCCATGGGCCCGACCAAACGCGGCTTTGCGACCGAATTGGTTCACAAACTACGTAACGAATACGCTCAAGGCGGCTTCCAGCACTTTGGCCAAGGCAAATGGTACCCCGGCGAGCAACTACCGCGTTGGGCTTTGAATATTTATTGGCGCGCAGACGGTCAACCGGTCTGGAATAACCCTGAATTATTTGCCGACGAACGCCAGCCCAGCCACTACACCAGCGCTGATGCCCAATTGTTTATTCAAACATTAGCTACAGAATTGACGCTCAGCACAGCGTTTATTCAACCGGCCTATGAAGATGCTTGGTACTACCTCTGGCGTGAACGTAAATTACCCACTAACGTAGACCCATTTGACTCCCGGCTGGACGACGAAATGGAACGTGCCCGTCTGCGCCGCGTTTTTGAACAAAAGCTGGATGCTGTTATAGGCTATGTGCTGCCCTTGAAGCCCCAAACCACAGCCTCCAATGGTGCAACCACCGCATGGAGCACCGGAGCGTGGTTTTTGCGCGATGAACGCATGTACCTGCTACCAGGCGATTCGCCCATGGGCCTGCGTCTGCCACTCGACTCGCTGCCTTGGGTGAGCAGCACCGACTACCCGTACCTGATTGAACAAGACCCGTTCAGCCCACGCGCAGCATTGCCGCAGCGCTCAAGCTACTCGGCGCCACGCATGCAAGGCATTAGCATCGATGCTAAACGTGCTGATGCGACCATAGAAAAGGCACCTTCTCGCTTTGAATCGGCATCTGATGTTACCCGTACCGCCCTGTGCGTAGAGGTTCGTGACCCACGCCGTGCCAATGGACCGAAAGCAGAAGCCCAAGGCCAAAAATCTGGCGTTATATATGTATTTATGCCGCCCTTGGAGCGGCTAGAGGACTACCTGTCACTCCTAAATGCCATAGAAAAATCGGCTGCAAAATTGGGCGTAAAAATAGTGCTGGAGGGCTACCCACCACCCCGCGACCCACGCCTGAAGCTGCTACAAGTAACCCCTGACCCCGGTGTGATTGAAGTCAACATTCACCCCGTTACCCACTGGAAAGAACTGGTTAAAAATACCGAATTTTTGTACCAAGCCGCGTTTGAATCACGCCTCTCTGCAGAAAAATTCATGACCGATGGCCGCCACACAGGCACTGGCGGCGGCAACCATTTTGTGATGGGTGGCGCCACCCCTGCAGACAGCCCGTTTTTACGCCGCCCAGAACTACTGGCAAGCCTGCTGCTTTACTGGCACAACCACCCCTCATTAAGTTACCTTTTTAGCGGCATGTTTGTCGGGCCCACCAGCCAGTCCCCCCGGGTGGACGAAGCACGCAACGACCAACTCTACGAGCTCGAAATTGCACTGGAGCAGATTTATAAAAACCGCGAGATCCATGGCGAAAGCATGCCACCATGGCTGGTTGACCGAACACTACGCAATATCCTGATTGACGTTACCGGCAACACCCACCGCAGCGAGTTCTCGATAGACAAAATGTACTCGCCAGACTCAAGTACCGGGCGCTTGGGCTTGCTGGAACTGCGTGCTTTTGAGATGCCGCCACACCCCCACATGAGTAGCGTGCAGCAATTACTGTTGCGTGCACTCATAGCAAGGTTCTGGAACACACCCTACCGCGCTCCCATGAGCCGCTGGGGCACCGAGTTACACGACCGCTTTATGCTGCCCGGATTTATTCAACAAGACATGCACGACGTGTTGCAAGACATGCGCATAGCGGGATTTGCTTTTGACAACGCTTGGTTTGCTCCGCACATTGAATTCCGTTTTCCACTTATTGGCCACATCAACACCATGGGCATGCAGTTGACCCTACGCAATGCGCTTGAACCATGGCACGTAATGGGCGAAGAAGGTAGCAGCAATGGCACTGCCCGCTACGTTGATTCGTCACTAGAAAGGCTGGAAGTACGCATCAATGGATTCAACCCCAGCCGCTACACTGTGAGCTGCAACGGCCGCGCACTGCCCCTGCAACCCACAGGCACAGCTGGCGAATTTATTGCCGGCGTGCGCTACAAGGCATGGAACCCACCTTCCAGCCTGCACCCCAGCATCAAGGTACACGCACCACTCACCTTTGACGTGGTGGACACATGGATACAGCGCTCGATTGGCGGCTGCCAATACCACGTGAGCCACCCTGGTGGCAGAAGTTATGACGTGTTGCCTGTTAATGCCTACGAGGCCGAAAGCAGGCGTATGTCACGCTTTACCGTATTGGCATACACCCCAGGCAACCTACAACACACTGCCTGCACCACGCAAGTGGCTGCAAGTAAAGAATTTCCGTTTACCTTGGACTTACGCCGCAGTTGATGCACGGCGCACATACCGGGTACTAACGCAAAAAAGCCGCTGGTGTTAATGCCAGCGGCTTTTGAAGGGCTAAACTAATTAAACGCCAACCAGCTTTTTGAAGCTTGCCAAAACGGCATCGCCCTTGAAGGGTTTGACGATCCAGCCTTTGATACCAGCTGCCTCGCCGCGCTCTTTCATGACTGGAGAGCTTTCGGTAGTAAGCATAACAATATTTACGGTGGTGTTTTTTTGATCTGAGCGGATTTTCTCAGCCATGGTCAAACCATCCATGTTAGGCATGTTGACGTCGCTGACAATCAGCTTAATGCTGGGGTCCGCCTTCAACTTAACCAGACCGTCAGCGCCGTCAATCGCCAAAGTTACGGTCAATCCATTTTTTTTGAGAAAGTCTCCGACTTCGTTACGAACGGTACTGGAGTCATCTACTACTAATATTTGTGCCATGTTAGCCTTTCAAAAAAATTAAAACAGTTCTAGTTCGCCAGAATTCATCAACTCATCCATCACGTTTTCGTTTTCAGTGAAATCCTCAGGTGAGAAGTTCAAGTTAAACACAAAACGCTGGTAAAGCAAATACGTTTTGCTAACACCCGCATCGGTATCAACCAAACGGTATTTAAAGCATAACTGGGGATTCTCAGAGCCAAAAGAAATATAGCGATGCTGGTGGTTAATGACCAACGGCACCTGAGCCATATTAATATTGCTCTTAGTGTATGAAATGAAACGGTTTTTGAAAGAACCCCAAATTAAATTGGTAATTTCACCCAACACATTGTTCACGTTCCGGAAGTCTTCTGCATCGTCAGGGTTAACGTGGGTCTTATCGTTTTTAATAAGATCAAGCAAAGATTCTTCTTGGGTTTGCAACATCATGTAACCACGACACCAGCTGCTCTCAAGGGGAATCAGCGTAAAGATTTGACCAAAAATGATGCGGTCACGCACGATATACGGGGTGTCAATTTCAGCAACAATACCTTTAAATTGGCTCTCTAAAGCAACCTTGGTAAGCTCAGTGATACCACGCACCAAAGCGTTGGGGTACATGACGCAAAAAATACACTCGTCAATGTACTTTTTAAGCTTATCAATGGTTTTAAGGGTGTAGGCTACGGTGAATGATTTTTTGTCAGTTTCAGACAAGTCATCTAAGTTATCAATGTACTCACGGCGCAAAAAGATAGGCAACTCTGGGCGAACCTGGTGCATTTCGTAAGCAAGCGCTAAACCACCGTGGGCATAACCAAAAAACTTTTCGGATAACAAAATAGCACCCAAGTCGACGTTGGACTTAAGAACTGTCATCACGTTGTCTTCTTGCACCTTAAGACCTACCAAGTCATGAGCGTCACAAAAGTCTTTGATTGACTCGTGGCAGTCTGGACTATGATCCAACACAAGTACCTTACTAACTAGTTTTGCTTTGTCTTCCATCATTTTTCCTTCGTTGTAACACTATTATCTCAAAACATTTCCAATTCGCCGGTGTTGGAATCTTCTTCCACCACAATATCTACTGTAAAGTCCAAATCTGCATGATCGCAAACGCACAAACTTGCGTAAAAGCACCAATCAGAATTTATTGTAACTTTAACATGGCGAACATGCCCTGCTTCCAGTTTTTCAATATATCTGGCGCACTGACGCTCCATAAAATTGGGGGTAGACATGCCCATGTGCGGAAAATACTTCGCTAACTCGCGATTCAAAATACCACAGAAAATATTTCCACGCTCAGCCATCACATCGTAGTACACGGTATCGGTCATACCTGTGGGCGGCAAGTTATTCATCAACGCCAAAAAGCTTCTTGAATGCGCATCGGGCGTGAAGTAGATCATGGCAATGACCCGAAACAAATACGAAGCCGTGGTAAGGATAACAATCTTCTTATCTTTGGCAACAGAAATATCTTCAACCACATCAAGATTAAAGGTATCTTCCGAATTGGGCGCAAGTGCACCCATCAGCGCCTGCTTCAACAAATAATCAAAACCATTACAAGCAGTCGGACTTATCATGGCTAGAACATCAAGAGGACAAAGTCTCTTTGGTTTTGTTGTTCAGCAATTCAAGACCAATGACTGAACCCATAATCATTTTGCCACCAGCTTGCAAATCTTGAAAAGTAGTGGTGGTGATCAAATCGTTGGCATATAAATTATCACGGTAGTCTTTGGACAAACTAGCAGCACGGGTTGCCAAGGTTCGCATTTCATCAGCCACAACCGCAAAGCCACGTCCTAGCTCACCAGCGCGGGCAGCCTCAATAGACGCATTGAGTGTAACAATAACCACCTGGCGAACCAAGGTAGAAAACTCGTCGTTTTTGGTGTGCATTTCGCGGTTATGGGCAATCAGAATATTCATATCCGAATGCCAGCGCTCAAAGGTTTTTGCTAAGCCATGCAAGGTGCTGATTTCATCCCCTAAGCTGACACAACCATTCAAAGCTTTGGCACGACTTTGTTCAAACTGATGTTTTATTTTTTCGAGAACTTTGATGTGTTCATCGCCTAAGCGGCTAAGGTCAACCTGGCTGTTATTGAGTTCTTGATCACGATTTTGCTCAGACTCTATTAGCTGCTGCTGCAGCTCGTCCAGTTGAAACTGCAAGTTATTTTGCAGGGCATCTACATCGTCCTGATGCACCATGCCAGCCATGGTTTTTTTTAATTGGCGAACATACCACACCATGGCTGCCGTACCTAGCAGTAATCCTGTCAGAAAATATAATCCGGATTCAACCATGTTGTGAAAATAATCTGTTATGAAAGTATCAACATCACACTCCAGCACCAACAAGTGCTGGAGTGTGAAATGTTACAGCATTATGCCTGTACTCCAAACTTTCCGGGCAGTGTAATGATGAGTTCAAAAGGCCGAAAAGCGGAGGTTTCATCGTCATTTAAGAAATGAATCTTCACATCGCCATTTTCATCTTGTAAAAAGCCCTTGACAGCGTCCATTCCCACTCCGCGGCCAGACACTTCTGTTACTTTTTCTGCAGTTGAAAAACCCGAAGCAAATATCAACTGTGCAATTTCAATCGGAGCCAAGTTTGCATTTTGATCAATCAGATTGCGCTCTGTTGCAATTTGGCGGATACGACTGATGTTTAGGCCACGTCCATCGTCTTTCAGGCGCATAGTCAAGTCTGACTCATCTAACGCCAAAGTTAAAGTGATATGACCCATGGCTGGCTTGCCAGCTGCGGTACGCACATCAGACGTCTCAATACCGTGGTCAATGGAGTTACGCAACAAGTGTACGAACAGGTTCTTTAACAAGCCACTCATCTGGTTGCGAACCAAAACTCCGTGATCCTCTATCGTCACTACAGGGGGCTCTTTACCCAACTCTTTGGCCAGCGAAGGCAGTGACTCAACTACTCCGGACAGAATCTTGTCAACCTTAGAAGTACCAATGGTGTTTAAGGTAGCACTGATCTTGCTCAATGCAGAACGCAACGAAGATACATCGTTTTGATCCACCGACTTAACCACTTCCATGGTTTGTGCAAGCTGATCTTTATCCACCATCAAGAAGCGCTCTACGTTGCCACGACGACCAGGGCCTTTACGTCCCAGCGTTGTACTGTTGACGCGGGAGTACTCATCTACAAGTGCTTTAACTTGCGCGAGTTGCTGCGCTTGGGCTTCAGAGTCCCAGACCGCTTCGGGGTCTTTACGCAGGTTATCGTAACCTTGTTCGGTTTCGTGGACCACGTTGGTAATGTGCATCAAGCCGTGGGTACGTGCATTGCCCTTGATGGTATGCATATTACGGAACAGCAAACTAATGGCGTTTTCGTCCTTTGTCGTGGTCTTGTTGGTGATTTCGTAGTTCTCTTGAACAAAGTTGTAGGCAGTGTCAATGAACTCTTGGAACTTCTCTTGGCTGACCGCCAAAATTTCACCAATAATTTCGAGTTCGCGGCGCTGAGCGTTAGCTTCGGCACCCAAACGTTTGAGTTCGGTAACGTCACGAGCGCAGATCATGATTTTTTCTACGACATCGTCGTCACCGCAGATGGGTGACCAGCTCAGCTCAATGGACTTAACCCGACCATCAGGCAGCTTGCGTTCAAATTCAGTCACCATCAGGTGGGCATTGAACTCAAAGTTCATCATGTCTTGACCTACGCAAGCATCCACCGCTGCCTCTACTTGTGACAAGGCGTTGGAACCCAAATTGGTGTCTTTAAACACGAGCTCCATGATGTCACGACCTGCAATGTCAGTGGTTTCAAAAATAACCTGCAGGTAGGCAGAATATTCGGGGTGAATCTTGTTGCCACTGAGTACCGTTAACACACCTTGGGGCATGTTTTCCATCATAGCCTGGATGTCGTGGGTTTTTTGACGCAACTGTGCGGTGCGCTCTGTAACCAACTCTTCCAAACCGTCGTTCATAGCTTTGAGGTCTTTAACCAGGCGTTTGTTATCTGCAAACGTATTGGCGAACATGGTAGACGCTACATACAGAATGGATGCGGTACACGCCAAAACGCCGAAGAAGATCAGCGAGAAGGATGTGATCTTACCCAAGGCCAACAGCATGTCGTTTACACCGAATACGAGGAAGGCCAACATACCAACCATCAGCACCGCAGAGCCGGGTGTTTTGTTCATGGCACCACGTATGGTCATATAAGTACCAGCCAGACCTAATGCCAAACTAACTACAAAGTAAACAGAGCGTACTTTTTGGAATAACTCAATGTTGGGGTGAAATGCCATAGAACCAATGAGCAACGCCATGGCACCAAAAATCACACCTAGCGCCCAATTGATCTTGGGATAAAACTTGTAAAAGTATTGGGTAAATATGAATACAAAGAAGAAACCAAACAACCCTACGTAATGCAGATAAAGCAATTTTTCTGGCTCAAAGATACCCAAAAATGTGTCGCCAGGTGCAGCAAAG
>CALPVM020000007.1 GCA_943327015.2 Akkermansia muciniphila | reverse complement strand
CCTCATGACGCTGTGCTCTCAGGCGTTATGAAACTCTGGAACTTGAGAACTGGTCAATGAAGTCGTTGAACAGCGAATAATGAAAAAATCGAGCCCAAACGGGGACAATGACAGTCCAAAAAGAATTGATAAATTGTTTTTTTGGGGATATTGTATAAATTATTGATTTTATTATGTTTTTGGTAGGCGCAATTGGACTCGAACCAACGACCCCCACCATGTCAAGGTGGTGCTCTAACCAGCTGAGCTATGCGCCTGTTCTACCTAGACTTCTATTATAACAGGATTAATGCTTTGCAAAGCCACCTAATCAAAGTTAGGCACTACGCAAAGTAACCAATAATTCACGTAATTCGATATGCCCCTTAAGAATTTCAACTTTGTCAGCAAGGACGGGTAAAAGTTCGTCAAACAACTTGAAATCAACGGGGCGCAGTGGGTTGATGCTGCCAATTTCAATGACACCCGTTGTAATGCCCGACTTGACTATGGGCAGAACCATAATGTGCTGCACTGGGACAATCAGGATACCGGTTTGAACATGCAAATGGTGTCCTGCATCCTGCGTTAAATGCATGCTGCGACCATCCGCAGCAACCTGACCTACAAGGCCTTCGCCCAGTTTAAATTGGGACTGATGTGCAGAATCTTCACACGCAAAACCACCATAACGTTGTAGCACTTGGCGAGATTTATCAAACAAGTAAAGTGCAAAATAATCGAACGACACATTGGTATGCAAAGATTGCGCTAATGCATTGCCGAAGTCCTGAAAATTGACAGCAGACTGCACCTTTACATCAACGTCGGCCAACACCTTTCTGACCCAGGCACTGTCTGAAGCATTGAGTGCCGTTGTTTTCATATTGACCAATGCATGGGCAATTTCACCAATTTCACCTTTGACTTCTTGATGAGGTATAGAAGTAGCAAAATTTCCAGCAGCAAGCTGTCGCAGACTTACCAGCAACTGCTGAAGCCTTTCTTGGAATTGACGGATATTGGTATAGTAAATAACAACACCCATCAGCAAAAAGTAAGTGCCCAAAGCAAATGCTATTGGCAGATAAAACTGATTGCCCTCTTGATTTGCAATGGACTCAATTTTTGAAGAGTCAACCTCGTAACTTAAACCCCATTTTGTACCTACGGGCGACAGTACATCTACTTTATGCTCAGAGAGTGCATCGGTATTTAATGTACTTCTACGATCAAAAATATTGATTCCATAATCCGGATTACTTAATCGGAGAGAGGAAACCGCAGGCATTGCCCATTGCTCACTTTTTGCACGCAGTACATCTTCGTCCGAAATAATCAGATATGGTGCGCCAATAATGGCCGCCTCCAATACGTTGGAGCGAACAACAACAACCACTACGCCAATCATTTCTTTGGCAACGCTATAAATGGGCACAGAAAACAATATACCCCCAGCGTTGCGCACATCCCCTTTGCTAATGGATGGATACTGGGTGTTGTCGCAGGTTCGCATTACAGGAGATGCAACCATTGGGATCTGTTCTAATTTATCAAACACAAAATTCGGGTAGCTTTTTTTCAGGCCTTGCAACTGCTTTGGAAAATAAGCGTATTCCTCTGCTTCGCTCTCTTCCGGAATATCGCTGTTTTGCACTTCGGAATGCGCATCTTCTACATTGCTGTCTCCAATGATGAGCTGGTCCAGCATTAAAAAGGGCACTTCACCTTTGCCGGCATCAAACCCATTTAAAACTATATACACCTCAGATACATTGACGGAGCTAGCAAGGTTGTTATAAATTTGCTGCACAACATCGTAGTCATGCTTGCTGAATCTGCCTTGCTCCACTACATCTTCGGTATCTGACTTGCGATTTCCCCCTTGGATACTACGCACACCCGGCAACAAAGAAACCATTCGGGCGTTTTCGTACACAGAACTCAGTATTTGAGAAATTGCGGTGGATCGTGTTTTGAGGGTTTCCTGCACATCCACTTCAAGGTACTTTTTGACGACAGCATCCCGTGCTGCCACGCGTTGATTGTTGATAAATAGAAGTACAACCACCATCAAAATAGTTAGCAAACCTATGGCGGGCAATGCTTTAATAAGTAGGCGTCTGTGAATCATAATGGCTTGAAATGCTGGCAATCACATCATACTGCAGACCGCATTATGGACTGCATTTGTGCTGCTGTAAGCTCTGGATTATCGGCAGCAGTCAACGCACGTACCATAGCGACCGAACCCACGCCCGTGGCCAATACCTGCGGCAAATTGGATTCATCAATACCCCCGATAGCCACCAAAGGATATGCGCACATCAGCCGTACATAAGCTGCAAGACGGCCCAAGCCCTGCGGGGCAGTGGCCATACGCTTGAGTGTGGTCGGAAACACGGCACCCAATGCAATATAGCTGGGGCTAAAAGCAGCGGCGCGTAACATTTCGGCGTAACCGTGACTGCTTAAGCCCAATCGTAAACCGGCCTGTTGCATGGCTTGCAGGTCAGCCACTTCCATATCTTCCTGCCCCAAGTGCACACCATAAGCGCCAGCGCGCATAGCGGCCTGCCAGTGGTCGTTTATAAAAAGTAATGCGCTTGTGCCCTGCACTGCTTCTACGGCTGCCTGCACTTCCTTCTCGATAAGTTGCGGGTTATCAGATTTGAAACGCAGTTGCACAGTAGGCACACCGGCGCGCGCCATACGCCCAACCCATACAGCATCCGGCAAGACGGCATACAAACCCAAATGCAGTGGACATGGCGCAAATGCACCTGCGTGCGGTGCAGCACGCAGACAAAAATCCTGCGGATCAGCAGGCCACTCAGTGGCATCAAATGATCCCTTGCGTTCTGCCATAGCCTGCCAGGCGTTGGCTACGCATTCCGCATCTTGGTCGATAAAACCTAATGCACTACAAGCAGCCTTAGCAGCTTGGTAAACGTAAGCCTCGGATGTATATACAGTAGCAGCAGCTCCTGACAACGGCAAGGCCAAATGTGCATGCGCCTGCACAATGGCGGCAACTCGGGCGGCATGGTCGGACATCATTAACCTCAGGCCTGGTGCCAGAATGGCATGCCCAACAAAGGGGTGCTGGCTTGGGCAGATTGTTGCTCTTGCATAGCGCCACTGACATGTGCGTCACGCCCGGCCTGGGTTGCGGCAGCAAATGCACAAGCCATGCGTGCGGGGTTTTGTGCCAAGGCTACAGCAGTATTGAGCAATACGGCATCAAACCCCCACTCCATCACCTGGCAGGCATGTGAGGGCAAACCTAAACCGGCATCGACAATTAAAGGGACAGTTATGCGCTCACGCAAAACACGCAATGCGTAGGCATTGATGGGACCTTTGCCGGTTCCGATGGGAGCAGCCCAGGGCATGAGTGCCTGGCAACCCACGTCCACCAAACGCTGGCATAGCACCAAGTCTTCGGTGCAATAAGGTAAGACCTTGAAACCGTCTTTAATCAGAATGTTGGCGGCTTCGACCAAGTTTAAGGTGTCAGGCTGGAGTGTGTAGTCGTCGCCAATCAATTCCAGTTTGACCCACGAAGTGTTAAATACCTCGCGCGCCATTTGTGCGGTGGTAACTACTTCTTGCACCCGATGGCAACCGGCAGTGTTTGGCAGTACCGGCACATTCCAGCTGCGCAGCATGTCCCAGAATCGGTTGGAAGTTTCGGGGTCTGATACATTTTGACGGCGTAAAGAGGCGGTCAACATGGCAGGCTTGGACTGGGCTACGGCATCACTTAGCACTTGGGGTGATGGATAGCGGGATGTGCCCAGCAACAATCGACTGGCAAAGGTTTCCCCGTACAAAGTTAAGAGGTCTGCGTCTTGGGATTTATCACTCATGGAAAATGATGTTTTGATGTTATGAATTTAGCCACCCGTTACCGGGGCAATGATGTCAATTTTGTCGTTCGCATGCAATAGCGTTTCGGCATAACGCGCTTGCGGGATAAACTGCATATTCACTGCTGCTGCAAAGGGTGGTACAAAATGGAGTTGCGCTATGGCATCGGCCAAAGATGCATCCTCTGCGAGTTCCAGCACCTGCTGGTTGATATAAATTTGCATGAATTAACTCGTCGTTGTCTCTATTTTTAACGAAAAAGTTGCAGCCAATGCTGAAGCACCGCTTTCAAACAGCTGCAGCACCGCATCCAGCACTGCCGGCGCCACCAAATAACCGTGGCGGTATAAGCCATTGATTTGCAGCGTGCGCTCGCCCAACCAACGTACCGACGGCAAATTGTCTGGCAAGGCAGGACGACATTGGCTTACCAAGTTTACGATACGTGCTTCGGCAAAGCCGCTATCTACTGTGTAGGCAGCGCTCAGCAATTCGAGCGCCGAGCGCACACTGACGGCTGAATTGTCGTCGCTTTCAATTTGTGTTGCACCAATCAAAAAAATGCCGTTTGGTTTGGGGGTGATATAAATAGGATAGCGTGGGTGCATCAACCTGATGGGGCGTGATAGTTTTACCTCAGGCGCATGCAGCGTGATGATTTCGCCACGCACGCCGCGCACCTGCGACCACTGCACTTGTGCACCTACGCCCCGACAATCAAACACCCATTGCGGTTGCCCCTGACTATTTGGTGCCGGACTGAAGTCTTGCGGATTACGTGCTGTTTGCCAATGCATAGCCACACCTAAGGTCTGCAGTTCTTGATGCAACGCTTGCAACAGTTGGTGGTTGTCGAGTTGCCCCTCATCGGGCAAATATATGCCTTGGGTAAAGCGGGCATCGATTGTGGGCTCCAAGGCGGCCAAGCCTTTAGCATCCAATGCTTGGGGCTGGGGTAAACCTGCAATTGAGCGACAAGTTGCTTGCAACTGGCGACTAAATTGCGCTGCCTCGGCGGCATCCTGGCGGTGCCATAACACCAAACTACCCGCCTGCTGAAAATACACCGGGGATTGGAGCTGTGAGAGCAGTTGCGGCCAACGTTGTAAACCATACTGCCCCATTTGGACCACAGCCGGCTCGGTAACGGCAGATTCAGCCAGCGGCGCCAGCATAGCAGCTGCTGCACGCGCGGCGGATTTTTCTGCACCGGGGCCACCAGCGTCAAATAGCTCCACACGGTGACCGGCCACAGCAAGCCGCCACGACAACAAGCGACCCATAAGACCGGCACCTAAAACAACGATGTGTTGCGCGTCCGGCTGTAATGCGTTTTCCATCTTTGCACTCCAAGCAAATTGGATTTTAACCGTCCCGGGATGCACCCAACACTGATTACAATTTGCCTTGCATCAGACAAAATACAAAGAGACACTCTTTTTTGCGCTCTGGCGCGTATTATTCAAGCCAACCCATCTTAAAGGCACCACTATGCAAACCATTACGCCAAACTCCCCCCCCTGGGCCAAGAAAGTTCTTATTGGTGTAGGCTGCGCTATAGCCTTGTATATTGCGGCACCGTTTTCGGTGGTACCTACCGGAAACCGGGGGATTTTGACCACCTTTGGCAACCCCTCTGACACGGTGTACGACACCGGCCTGCACTTCAGGATACCTTTGGTGCAAAAAATGCACCTAATGAACGTGCAAATTCAAGCTGCGGAGGGCGAAGGCGATGCCGCATCCAAAGACATGCAGTCGGTACAAACACGGGTTGCCATTAACTACCACTTAGACCCCAAGTCTGCGGTAGATGCGTACATCAACATCGGCCCGTCTACTGACATTGTGGCGCAACGTATTATTATTCCAGCCACCCACGAATCGGTAAAAGCCATTACTGCACGCTTTACAGCGGAAGAACTGGTTACCCAACGCACCGCAGTACGCGATGCCATAGCCTCTTTGTTGCGCGAAAAAATGGCGCGTCATGGCTTAGTTCTGGATGAGTTTAATTTGGTGAACTTTGCGTTCTCTAAGTCGTTTTCAGACGCCATTGAAAACAAGGTGAAAGCAGAGCAGCAAAAGCAACAAGCCGAACGCGACCTGCAACGCTTGCAAGTGGAAGCTCAGCAAAAAATTGTGGCAGCCAAAGCAGAAGCCGAGTCGCTGGCGCTGCAGCGCCAACAAATTACCACTGAATTGCTGGCACTGCGCCGCATTGAAAATGAGCGACTGGCTATTACCAAATGGGATGGTAAGTTACCCTCTGTTACCAGTGGTGCAACACCGTTCATTAACGTGGACAAGTCCAAATAAAAACAGCCCCAGGGATGCCAGAGCAAACTTCACGCTCCGACCTACTGGTTGCCTGCCTGTGCGCGCAGTGGTGTAACACCTGCTGCGACTATCAGGCAACATTCTGGCAAATGCAGCAGGAGTTTAGCGAGGCTAGGTTTGTATGGGTGGATATAGAAGACCAGTCGGACTTGGTAGACCCGGTGGAGGTAGAAAACTTTCCCACCCTACTGATTAGCGTTAAGGATACACCCTGTTTTTTTGGCACTGTTACGCCCCATGCCGATACGCTACGCAGACTGGTTCAATCTTACGTAAACACCGAACCTACACCATGGCGGGGCGCCACAGAGATTAACCATCTGGTGGCGCGATTGCTAGCACAAGCGCACCACGCCTGAATAGAGCCCTTAGAGCTTGGCAGCAACCCAAGCCTGCACACTTTGCAGCGCGGCGCCAAGCTTTGAGGGCTCGGTACCACCAGCCATAGCCATATCGGCTTTGCCTCCGCCTTTACCACCGACCTGTGCCGCCACAAAATTAACCAACTCGCCGGCTTTAACGCGGCTAGTTGTATCTGCTGTAACACCTGCAGCTATTTGCACTTTGTCACCCTCCACCGCCGCCAGCACAATAACCGCTGTTTTGAGCTTGTCTTTGAGCTTGTCCATAGTGTCGCGCAAGGTTTTGGTGTCTGCGCCCTGCATTTGGACTGCCAAAAACTTAATACCCTGCAGATCGGTGGCTTGGGTAAGCAGTTCGTCGCCTTGGGCTGAAGCGAGCTTGCCTTTAAGCGCAGCGACCTCTTTTTCGAGGGACTTGACCTGATCGACCATTTGAAGCAATCGTCCGGTGATATCAGCAACAGGCGCCTTGATGGTGGCGGCTGCAACGTTGACCGTATTTTCGAGCGACTGCAAATAGGCCAGCGCATTGTCGCCGGTCACGGCTTCAAGGCGGCGAATACCCGCAGCCACACCGCTTTCTGCTACCACTTTGAATAGGCCGATATCACCCGTGCGCTGCACGTGCGTTCCACCGCACAGCTCGCGACTATTACCGATGTCCAGCACCCGCACGGTTTCGCCATATTTTTCGCCAAACAGCATGGTGGCACCGGTTTTTTGTGCCGCTTCCATCGACATCACCCGCGCTTGGGCGGCAGCATTGCCCAGAATTTCGGAGTTGACACGTTTTTCGATGTCGCGAATTTGTGCGTCCGTCACCGGTGCATTGTGGGCAAAGTCAAAGCGGGTGCGTTCGGCATTGACCAAGCTGCCTTTTTGCTGCACGTGGTCTCCCAGCACGGCGCGCAAGGCTTTGTGCATCAAATGGGTGGCGGAGTGGTTGCGAACGGTTGCTGCGCGTTTAACAATATTTACGTGGGCCATTACACTGTCGCCCACTTTAATGCTACCCACTTTAAGCAAGCCATGGTGACCGAACACATCGGCCTTGATTTTTTGGGTATCCGCCACCTCAAAAAAAGCACTCTTGCACAGAATATTGCCTTGGTCCCCCACCTGACCACCGCTTTCTGCATAGAAAGGGGTTGCAGCCAACACCACTACGCCGTTTTGTCCGGCCTCCAAACTGTTGACGGGGGTTCCATCCAAATACAAAGCAGTAATGCTCGTAGCCTGAGTCAGACGCTCGTAACCGACAAACTCGTTACCTGCACCGGTGTAATCCAAAGCCCGGTCCATTTTAAATTTGCCAGCTGCACGCCCCTGCGCTTTTTGCTTTTCCATGGCGGCATGGAAGCCGGCCTCATCGACCTCGACACCATTTTCGCGACACACATCGGCCGACAAATCGAGCGGAAAACCATAGGTGTCATGCAGCTTGAAGGCTACTTCTCCCGGCAACATTTTTGAACCATCGGCCAATGCGGCATCCAAAATTTCCATGCCGGTGGCCAAGGTTTCAAAAAATCGTTCTTCTTCGATACGCAAGACTTCGGTAATACGGGCTTGCTCAGCCTTGAGTTTAGGGTAGGCATCGCCCATGACTAAGGCTAAATCGGCCACCAGCTTGTGGAAGAACGGTGTTTTTTTACCCAATTTGTAGCCGTGCCGAATGGCGCGACGCACGATGCGCCGCTGCACATAGCCACGGCCTTCGTTGGAGGGCAAAACGCCATCACTTACCAAAAATGCCGTAGCACGGATGTGGTCTGCAATAACGCGCAGGCTCTTGTTGCTTAAATCTGCACAACCCGTTTCACGGGCTGCGGCTTTGATGAGTTGGTCGAATAAATCAATTTCGTAGTTACTGTGCACGTGCTGCAATATGGCTGCAATACGCTCCAGCCCCATGCCCGTATCTACGCAGGGTGCTGGCAGCGGAATCAGGCTGCCATCAGGCTGCATGTCAAACTGCATGAACACGTTGTTCCAGATTTCGATGTAGCGGTCGCCATCTTGCTCCGGGCTTCCGGGGGGGCCTCCAGCCACGTCTGGTCCGTGGTCGTAAAAAATTTCGCTGCATGGACCGCACGGTCCTGTGTCAGCCATCATCCAAAAGTTATCTGAGGCGTACTTAGCGCCTTTGTTGTCACCAATACGCACGACACGCTCTGGGGGCAAGCCAATCACCTTGGTCCAGATGTCATAGGCTTCATTGTCATCAATGTAGACCGTTGCCCACAATTTATCTGCAGGCAATTTATAAACTTGGGTTAGAAGCTCCCACGCCCATTGCAGCGACTCGCGCTTGAAATAGTCACCAAAGCTCCAGTTGCCCAGCATTTCAAAAAAAGTATGGTGGCGAGCTGTGTAACCTACGTTTTCAAGGTCGTTATGTTTGCCACCAGCACGCAAGCAGGCTTGCACAGACGCTGCACGCACATACGAACGCTTGTCTGCCCCTAAAAACACGTCTTTAAACTGCACCATGCCAGAGTTGGTAAACATGAGCGTGGGGTCGTTACCCGGAACCAAGGGGCTGGAAGCCACCACCGTATGGCCTTTGGCGGCAAAGAAGTCGAGAAAGGTTTTGCGAATGTCAGAGACACTCATGGAGGTAGCAGTCATGTCGGGCATTTTCAAGTGAATTCAAAGAATATGATTATTATCGTGCGGTACAAGCCATTTATCAAAATCAATGTAGATAAGATTTTGCCCGATGTCCATTTGCGTGGCTGTTTGGGCTGCGGTGTAGATAGCAAATAATTGTAGGCTTACATCATTAGCTATAGATTTCGTTTTGAATGGGCTTAAGTCAACATAAAATACGTTAAAGTTATTAAATCAACACATAATTTTGAAAAATTAGGTTTTTCGCAACAACCCTAAAATCCGTATACAAATTTCTTGTATGATGAATTAGGTTTTATCAAGTTTACAACCGATAGTTTTTTGTATTTTATTGCTTACTGAGCCGCTTAAATCAACAAATTTTGGCTAAAAAGTAACACTATTTCAATGTAGGACGATTGAACGATGCAAAGCTTTGCAGGATCATTTATGAAATCACCCAGTGTTCGCAAGCTTTATAAAACACTCGACAAGGCAACCGACTACCATACTTGGCATGCAGCCGCGCAGGAACTGGATCAGCAAGAAGGCATGTACGTATGGAAAAGCGACCCGGACTCCACCCACTACCAGCATGAGTTAATTCGGGAACGCTTGTTTAATCTGCGTAATTGGCGCAAATCCAACAATTGGTCGCAGCTTATTTTCAGTGTGCGAGAAGGTCTGCATCGCAATCTGGGTAACTTGTCTAACCCGGAGCTGTACAAGCATGCCCATGTAGGCACCAAACTATTGATTGATGACTATATTTCTGAAGTCACTTCATTGCTGAACTACCTGTGCGATCACGATATTCCAGAACTGCCCTACCCGCAAAAACTGCTTTTCTTTCGCCATACAGGTCAAAGCTTCGGACGCTCTGCGTTGATGCTCAGTGGAGGCGCCAATATGGGCATGTTCCATATTGGCGTGATTAAAGCTCTGCATGAACAAAAATTGCTCCCACGCGTGATTTCTGGCTCTAGCGCCGGTGCTGTTGCAGCCGCCTTTTTAGGCACTCGCAGAGATGCTGAATTGCCTGCTCTTTTCCGCTGCGAAGACATTACCTTGGATATGTGGAAGCTGCTTAACCCGGCAGACATGGTGCACCTGAAGTCTTTGATGGACTACCACCAACTGGAAAAATTCCTGCGCAAAAACATTGGCGAATATACGTTTGAAGAAGCCTTTAAACGCACCAAGCGGATTATTAATATTACAGTGTCTCCGGTAGACAAAAACCAACAACCTAGGTTACTGAACTACTTAACCACACCCCACTTATTAGTCTGGAGTGCGGTTTTGGCGTCTTGCTCGGTACCAGGGCTTTTTCCACCGGTTAAGCTCACCACCAAAGACCAAGAAGGCAGAGAAATTCCGTATTTACCCACAATTAGTTGGGTGGATGGGGCTATTCAAAGCGACTTACCATCACAACGTTTAGGTGAACTCTACAACGTAAACCACCACATTGTGAGCCAAACCAACCCCCATATTTTGCCTTTCATGACCGACCAAACGCGCAAAGAAGGATGGTCTACCTTTTTGACAGATTTGGTAAAGCGCGAAGTGCAGTTTCACAGTAAACAGGCGCTTAACCTTGCCTCTTTTGGGCTGGAATCAGGTATTGTGAAAGGTTTTTTGGATGGCGCTGCGGCTATTGTGGACCAAAACTATTACGGCGACGTCACTGTGCATCCTCATGTAGGAATGCTTGATTATTGTCGGGTGCTGGGCAACCTTAGCAAGAAGCAATTTTTAGGTTGGGTGCATGCCGGTGAGCGTGCTACTTGGCCAAAAATTGCCATGATTAGAGACCAGACCGTTATCGGACAAACCCTGGAAGATTGCATTATTCGCATCAAAAAGCAACGTACCCGCCGCCAGCTTGACGAGACCCATGAGGGCGACAAGCACTAGGCTTTGGTTTGGGGCCTGGGTATTTTTTTTAACCGGATAAGACGCGCTGTTTCCAGTGCGTCTTTTTTTATTTGGCGTTCAGCATCGCGTTTTTCACCCACAGCGAGCCATTGGGCAAATTCTTCGGGCGTTTCGAGGGTGATTTTGCCCATGCTAGCAGTACGAAACTCATGAATCACAATTTCAGCTGCCTTTTGCATATTTACCTTGCCGCCACTTTGTAGGGCACTGCGTTTACGTCCGATAGCATCCAATAACTGCTCATCGGTTTGCCCGGCGACTTGGCTCAGTGCAAAACGCTGCTCTAATGCTTTTGTGTAATGTTGACGCAAATAATCAAGCAACTCTAGGGCTACTTCTTCATCATCAAAAGCATTGCGGCCAATAGCACCACTGGCAGCCAGGTTGTAACCACTTTTGGCCACAATAATGCGCGGCCACAATACACCCGGTGTGTCATAGAGGTAAAAATCATCGGCAATGGTAATGCGTTGCTCAATTTTGGTGACTCCCGCCTCATCACCCGTTTTAGCTGCGCGCTTACCTTTGAGGGTGTTAATGAGAGTGGATTTACCCACATTGGGTATGCCACAAATCAGCACCCGCATGGGCTTAGCCATGCCGCCACGGCGCGGCGCCAAAGTATGGCACGCTTGCACCAAGGCTTTGGCTGGTGCAGCCACGCTTGCATCGAGTGGTAACGCCTGCACATCTGGCTGTGCGTTGAAATGTGCAAGCCATAAAGCAGTGCGTTGCGGGTCTGCCAAGTCTTGTTTGTTTAAAACCTTGAGTGCCGGTTTGCCCTGAGTGAGCTCCGCCAGCATCGGGTTAGCGCTTGAACCTGGCAAGCGAGCATCCAGCAGTTCAATAACGACATCAATGTCCTTGATGCGCTCGGCTATCGCCTTGCGCGTCAGGTGCATATGCCCGGGAAACCACTGTATTGCCATAGCGTTAAAGAGCGACGTGCTCCGGTTGAGAGTTAGAGAACGGGATTGTCGGGCAGTTTGTTGCGTTTTCAACAGTTAGACCAAAACCTCTAATATACCCACATAAATTAAGGTGCATCTACTAGGCGTATTCATGAGAATTCACAGCTGAGCAAGTTAATTCACTTTTTTATTTTTAGGAAAATCAAATGTCTACCAAAAACCTCACTGCAGTTACCAACGAATTGATCGAATCTTATGGCAACACTGCCAAGAACGTGATCAATGCTTACCGTGTGGGCAACGAACGGGCTGTTGACTTTGTGAGCAAGGGCTTTGTTACTGCGGTGGAAAAAGCTGGCGCTAATATTAGCGTTGAGTTGCAAGACAAAGCAGTTTCTGCTCAGAAATCTATCGCTTCCCTTTACAGCAAAGGTGTTGAAGTAACCTCTGAAGGCGCTGACAGCGCGGTCAACAAAGTGGTTGAATTGGCCGTTAAAAGCATTGAACAAGTGGTAGCCAATACAGCCCGCCTGGAAAAAGCACTCGGTGCTAACACCCTGAACGCCTTGGTTGATGCCGCTCTGCCTGCTGCAGAAGCTGTAAGCAAAGTAGCTGCTAAGCTGGAAGCCAAATCTGGCGACCTGGTAAACAACATTGCTGGCAGCAAAGCCAAAGTAAAAGTGGCTACCGTCAAGCGCGCTGCCCCTAAAAAGGCTCCAGCCGCACGTAAAGCTGCTCCTAAAGCTGCCGCTAAGCCTGCTAAGAAAGTGGAAGCTGAAGCTGTTGCAGCTTAATTAGTCTTTCCCACATCGCGTGAGCGATGTACTTTTAGAAAAAGCGCCACTGATATAAAAGTTGGCGCTTTTTTTATTCTAAAAAGAGCGCGCTAGTGCGATACCCGGCGTGCGTTCAGACGCTGTGGTGATAAGTACTGTTGCAGGTACACATCAAAAGGCAAAGAATCTAAAGCCTCAATACGCTGCTGCTCCTGGTAGGACTCTGTACTTAAATTTTCGAAATGTTTGATTAAATTTTCAGGTAGAGGCATATCCAGCAGTGCACGCTTGGTATCTTGCGATTGCTGACGCACAAATGCTACGAACGAGCCATCAAACTGCTCTGAGACTGCCTGCAAGATTTTGGAAGAGGGGAGTTTTTCTGGGTGGAGCAATCTGTCATGGGCTTCTTGTACGGCTTGGGTGTGACAGTTGCTTGCTGAGTGCTGATCCAGCGTTTGCGCTACTTGCATGAACGCTGGAATGAGTGACAAGCCCCAATCGGTTAAGGTCACCGGGCTAGTGGCACCACTGCGCTCTAACAACAGACCCGGCTCACGACCACGCTGGGCTACCAATTGCTGATTGCGACCGAGTTGGGCAATTTCTTCGGGGGTATCTGGCGGGCTGTGGGTTAGCAGGCAATGCAACAAGAACACATCCAAAAAGCGCACGGTTTGGCTGCTGATACCTATCGGATCAAAAGGATCAAGGTCCATCAAGCGTACTTCTACATACTGCACACCCCGTTCACGCAGGGCATGCAGTGGACGCTCACCTGGATAAATGACCCGTTTGGGGCGTATGGTGCCATAGAACTCGTTTTCGATTTGCAACAGGCTGGTTGCGAGTTGTTTGTAGCTGCCATCGGCATGACGCATACCTATTTGCTCATATGCAGGGTAACTGCGCGTCAAAGCGTCTTGCAAAGAGTCGCTATAGCCTTGTAAATCGTTATAGCTGACTGCCAGCGAGGCCTGTGCATCACTCTGGTAGCCTAGGCGACCCATGCGCAATGAGGTTGCATAGGGCAAGTAAAGAGTGCGCGCATTCATAGCTTGCAAGCTATGTTCACGTCCTTGTACGAATGAAGAGCACACTGCAGGAGATGCACCAAAGAGATATAGCAGCAAAAATGCGTGGCGGCGGAAGTTGCGAATCAACCCGAAATAAGCGGCATCCGATACATCGGGCAGCGACCAGTTGTAATGGATGCCCGAGATAGTTTGCATGCGTCGCCCGTAACGGTAGCCTAAACCCATGCGGTAGACTGATTTAGCTTGCCCCACATTGGATGTGCCATATTGGCCAATGGGTATGGCATCATCCGCAGGCAGCCCACACGGCATACTGGCAACCCACAACATTTCGTCTTCCATAGCACGAATTGTGAACTGGTGGATTTGCGTTAACTCCTGCAGACAGGCAGGCACTTCGGCATGCACGCCGGTAATTAACTCCAACTGCGACTCGCTAAAGTCAGTGGTGATATGCGGGTGGGTTAAAGCAGAACCTAAGGCCTTGGGGTGCGGCGTGTCCGCCAGCATGCCTTGGGGCTGGGTACGTAAACTTTCTTTTTCTATGCCACGACGAATGCCTGCTAGCCGTTGCGGTGTAAGGGCAGCCAAGGCCTGTGTAATGCTGTCCATACCAATGAACCTTTTAAATTGTTGTTAGGGGCGTAAGTTACCACAGGGTTAAAAACCGTGTGGTTGAGCATGTTTTAGCCCAACATATTCCTGTCAAGTGTGCAACTTCACTTACCCTTTGAACACACTGTGGTGCAAGCGCCGCAATGACCACCACACACCCGTAACCACCAAGGGAATGGTGGCCGCTGCGGTGAGCTCTGGGCTCCATGGCCAACCCCAGTGCTGTGCGCCTTTGGTGAGATAGCTAATTAGACCAACAATGTAGTAAGTGATGGCAGCAACCGACAAGCCCTCTACGGTAGACTGCATTTTGAGTTGCATGTCTTGCCGTTTGTTCATGGTAGCCAAGAGTGCCTGGCTGCTTTGCTGCTGTTCAATTTCCACCCGCGTGCGCAGCAAATTACTGATGCGCGACACGCGCTGCGACAAGGCATCCTGTCGTCTGGCGGACCAGGCACAGGTGCTGCGTGCGGGTGTTAAACGGCGGGTCATGAACTCGCGAATGGTTTGCATGCCGGCCAAACGCGACTCGGCAATGTCTTCTATGCGTTTGTCCACCAGCTCAAAATACGCTGCACTGGCAGAAAAACGGGAATGCGTTGCGGCGTGCTGGCTTTCTACCTGACCGGCCAAGCGCGTCAGGCGGTCGAGTAACATGGGCTCATCATTGGGCGTGGCGGCGCGAATAGCCTGAGCCAGTTCTGCCAGTTCACGCTCAGCGGAAGCCAGAACTTGCGATGCATCACGCGCGGCGGGCAAGCCTAACAGAGCAGCCATACGGTAGGTTTCAATTTCCAGCAAGCCTTGCACCAAACGTCCTAGGCGGCGCGGCATCATGCCCCCTACCAACAGCAGCATGCGCGAAAAACCATCGGCATGTACTGCAAAATCGGTATAGACCTCGCCAAAGCCATCTGCTACGGTAGAGGCTACCAGCGTTTCTTCGTGCAGCAGGTTTTTAATCCATGGCCCGGTATCTACAGCGTTGGTAGACAACACCCACAAATGCAAACTAGCCAAGCATTGTCCGGGAATGCCTGCAAACCACTGACGGGGCACTACATCTAACGCTAGCTCCGGCTCACGTTCGCCCAGAGTTTGGGCGTTGACGGTACGCATAAAGGTCCAGGTAACAAATTCGGTATGCAACTCCCAACGCACCCGAAAAGCACCTAAGTCAAGCCGGATATGGGTGGAGGCTCCATCGGGTTGCGCTTGGTGGTGGTCACGCGCCAGCGCAGCCATATGGACACGGCTGGCCTCACGCTGTGCAGCGTCACACACCATCACCACATGGGAAATGCTTTGCGGAACACCGATCGCCTCTGGTGGGCGGGCGTGAATTTCGTTGTGTAGTGCTACACGTTCGGGATGCTGGTGCAATTGGTTTTGTAAATACATGAAATCTGAAAAACGGGCTATCAACGCATAGACGGGGTAGAGGTCAAAACCTCTTCAATCACCGTCATGCCTTCGGCAACACACAATGCTCCGGCCAAGCGCAACGGACGCATTCCATCCACAATAGCCTGACGTCGCAACACGTCAATACTGGGGTCTGCATTGATTTTAGATTTAAAATTTTCAGAGACTACGAGCAATTCGTACAAGCCTTTGCGCCCCATAAACCCAGTCATACGACACTCAACACATCCAACAGGTTTAAAGGGTCTGTAGCTGCCATTTACTTGCCAAGGTTTGACTAGTTCCTCTAATTCTTCTCGTTTGGCGCTTACATCCGGCACCCTGCAATGCTTGCATAAGGTACGCACCAAGCGCTGCGCCAGCACACCCAACAGCGTGGCGTTGATTAAATATGAGGGAATACCGAGTTCCAGCAAGCGGGTAACGGCTGAAGGCGCATCATTGGTATGCAGGGTAGAAAACACCAGGTGCCCCGTGAGGGCGGCCTGCACCGCCATTTCTGCTGTTTCCAAGTCACGAATTTCGCCCACCATAATGATGTCCGGGTCTTGCCGCATCAGGGCACGCAAACCTTGCGGAAAACCAAAATCGAGTTGCGGCTGCGCCTGAGTTTGGTTAAAGGCTGGCTCGATCATTTCAATCGGGTCTTCTACCGTGCTGACATTCACTTCTTCGGTGGCCAAGCGCTTAAGAGTGGAATACAGCGTGCTGGTTTTGCCGGAACCGGTGGGGCCTGTCACCAGAATAATGCCATGCGGGCGTTTGACCAAGGACTCCCAGCGCTGCGCGTCGTGGTCAGAGAAACCCAAGGCATCCAGGTTTTTGACCGAGTTGTCGGGGTCAAATATCCGCATTACTGTTTTTTCACCAAACGCTGTGGGCAAGGTGGACAGGCGCATCTCGACCTCTTCGCCCCGCGGGTTGCGTGTTTTGATGCGGCCATCTTGCGGGCGGCGTTTTTCTATCACGTCCATGCGACCCAGCAGTTTGATACGTGCGGTCATGGCATTAAGCACCGCCATCGGCATTTGGTACACCGGGTGCAATACGCCGTCAATACGAAAGCGGATAACGCCCTGCTCGCGCCGCGGCTCTAAGTGAATGTCACTGGCGCGCTGGTCAAAGGCGTATTGCCATAGCCAATCTACCACCTGCACCACGCCTTGGTCGTTGGCGTCTAGTTGCTTGTTAGATTTACCCAACTCGACCAATTGCTCAAAACTGGCAGCGTTGTTGGCACCGGCTTTGCTGGCAGCACGCACCGACTTGGCCAGTGCATAAAACTCGGCGGTGTAACGCAAAATCTCCTGTGGGCTGGCCAGTACACGGCGCACGCTGCGGCGTGATTGGCGCTCTACCTCAGCCACCCAATCGGTTACAAAGGGTTCTGCAGTTGCGACCACCAGTTCGCTGCTAGTTACCACAACCGGCAAAATGCGGTGGCGCTCGGCAAAGCCAGCGCCCATTGCATCGGAAACTTTACCCACATCTACTTTGAGAGGGTCAATCCGCAAGTACTCCAAACTGCAACGGCCTGCCAACCATTGGGTAAGAGGCTCAATTTCCAATGGCTTTTGATCGGTGGCACGCCGCATTAATACACTGGCCAATCGAATCAACGGATGCTGAGCACTTTCAGCTTGAGAACAGCGAGCAATAGTGCGCTGCGCCTCCGCATCGTCAATAACGCCATCCTGCAGCAACCACTGCACCATGCTGCGCCAGTCTATCGGACCTTTATGGTTCAGAGGCTTTTTAGCAGATTCGTGGGGGGTGTGGGTATGGGGGCTGGTCATAGATTTACCGGTTTAAATACGCGCACCCATTTGTCGGCCGGCAGCCCCCAGCGGGTTTGTATGATCTCGGCACGCTCCATCATAGCGGCACGTTTGGGGCGGGATGGCGTGCGCTGCGCCAATACTACGGTATTGCCTTCGCGTGTTGATTTGAATGCCCACAGGGCATCGGCACCAAAAGCAGATGCCATTTTTTCTACGCTTTTGGTGTAACTGGATGAGCGGCCAAATAAATTAACTGTCATGCTACCGTCATCGGTCAGGGTCTGGCGGCAGTGGGCATAAAAGTCTGCACTGTCCAGCACCGGGGCGGCGGCTTCTTCGTCGTATAAATCTACTTGCAGGGCATCTACCTTGCCCAGCCATTGCGGTTGTTGGATGATTTGGGCGGCGTCCCCCAGCACTACCTGCATGCGGCTGTTGTTTTGCGGTAATTTGAACCAACCTCGGCAGGCAGCCAACACTTGTGGATTGATTTCGATAGCCGTACTCTTCATGCGCAGCTCTTTGTGGCAAAACTTGGTGAGTGAACCTGCACCTAACCCTAATTGCAAGGCCTGGCGCTGCGGCACCGTTGCGGGGTCGATAAACAGCATCCACGCCATCATGCGCTGAATGTACTCGTGCACCAGCAAAGTGGGTGCCTCTATCAGCATAGAGCCTTGTATCCACTCAGAGCCTAAATGCAGATGCCGAAACGGGCCATCATCCGAAAAATTGACCTCAGGGAAATAGTCTTGTGGGTTATGCGCCATGGGGCTTTGATAGCAGCAGTGGGTTGAGTTTAGGTAGTGCTTGGCACACATTGTACGTGGTGGCATCGGCCAGTTCACGCAAGGGTATGCCGCGCAGCTGCGCCACCACTGCGGCAATGCGCACAACTTCTGCAGGTTCATTGCGCCCCTGCCGTATGCCTTTAGCGCGCTGCTCTGCAGTGGTGTAAAGCCAGTGGGGTGGAATATCGGGGGCATCAGTTTCTAGAACGATCGATTCAAGCGGCAAAGTTTGCACCAAATGGCGCAGTTGCAAAGCACGCTCGAACGTGACCGCTCCGCCAAAACCCAACTTAAAACCCAACTTAATAAATTCCTGTGCCTGCACATCGCTGCCATTAAAAGCATGCGCAATGCCGCTCCAGGTTTGACCTTTCGGTAGCACTGCGCGCAAATGTTTTAACAAAATATCGGCCGAACGGCGCACATGTAACACCACCGGCAATTGGTATTTACGCGCCAATACCAACTGGGCACGGTAAATATGCTCTTGCTTTTCCTTTAAAGGACTTGTGTTGAGTTCTGGCACAAAAAAATCGAGCCCGATCTCGCCCACTGCTAACAGCAGGGGGTCGGTTTGCTGGCGTTGCAGTTCAATATCCAATTGTTGCAAGGCATCTTCAGCAGCATTCTTTACAAACAAAGGATGAATGCCCAGGCAGTAACCATCGTGGTGGGTGTGAGCCAAGGTGCGCACAGTGGCAAAGTTGGCTACTTCAACGGCTGGTATCACACAATGGGTTACACCGCTGGCTCTGGCGCGCTGGCGCACTTGTGCGGCATCTTGGGCAAATTCGGGCGCGTCCAAATGGCAATGGGAATCGACCCATTGCAACTCTGCCACCTTACACGCCCTCTTGCAGGTGCCCCTGCACCAAGCGCAGCTGGCGGCTGCAACGTGCAGCCAATGTGCCATCGTGTGTAACCAGCACAAAGGCCGTGCCTTGCTCTCGGGCTAGCTGCAGCATCAAGTCAAACACGGCATCGGCAGTGCTGCGGTCCAGGTTGCCGGTGGGCTCATCGGCCAGCACACAATCGGGGCGGGTGACCAAGGCGCGTGCAATGGCAACCCTCTGGCGCTCGCCACCGGAGAGCTCTGCAGGACGGTGTTGCATGCGCTGCGCCAAGCCCACACTGGCCAGCATCTTTGCAGCTTGCTCAGAAGCTTCTGCGGGTGGCACACGGCGAATGGTCAAGGGCATAGCGACGTTGTCCAACGCGCTAAACTCTGGCAACAGATGGTGAAACTGGTACACAAAGCCCAAATGCTGGTTGCGCAAACGCCCCTGCTCTG